>JBEPXW010000103.1:0-6103 GCA_041641715.1 Pseudomonadota bacterium | reverse complement strand
CTGGAGGCGCGGCTCAAGGAAGCGTCGGACGCGCGCAACCGGCTGGTCGTGACCGACGGCGTGTTCTCGATGGACGGGATCGTTGCCAACCTGCCGGGCATCTGCGATCTGGCCGAGCGCCACGACGCCCTCGTGATGGTGGACGACAGCCACGCCACCGGCTTCGTCGGGCCGAACGGCGGGGGCACGCCGGACCACTGGGGCGTGCGCGAGCGGGTGCACCTGATCACCAGCACCTTCGGCAAGGCGCTGGGCGGCGCATCGGGCGGCTTCGTCGCGGGGCCGGGGCCGCTGGTCGAGATGCTGCGCCAGCGGGCGCGCCCCTATCTCTTTTCCAACTCTTTGGCGCCGCCGATCGTCGAGGCGACGCGCGAGGCGATCCGCATGATCCGCGGCAGCGGCGATCTGCGGGCGAAGCTGGAAGCGAACGCGACGCACTTTCGCGAGAAGATGACGGCGGCGGGATTCACCCTGGCGGGAGAGGGGCACCCAATTATCCCCGTCATGCTCGGCGACGCGGTTCTGGCGCAGCGGTTCGCCGCCGGCATGATGGCGCGTGGCGTCTACGTCACGGCCTTCTCCTACCCGGTGGTGCCACGGGGCAAGGCCCGCATCCGCACGCAGATGTCGGCCGCGCATGAGCCGGAGGACATCGACCGCGCCATTGACGCGTTCGTGGCCGTCGGGCGCGAGTTGGAGGTGATCCGATGAGAGCGCTGGTCAAGGCGGAGTCGGCGCCCGGCCTTGAATTACGGGACGTGCCGAAGCCCGGGCCGGACCCGGGCGAGGTGCTGATCCGCGTGCGCATGGCCTCGATCTGCGGCACGGACATGCATATCTGGAAGTGGGACGACTGGGCGCAGCGGACCGTTCCCGTGCCGCTCGTCATCGGCCACGAATACATGGGCGTGGTCGAGTCGGTGGGCGAGGGTGTCACCGAGGTGAAGCCCGGCGAGCGCGTCTCGGGCGAGGGCCACATCCCCTGCGGACACTGCCGCAACTGTCTCTCGGGCCGGGGCCATATCTGCGCCCGGACCCGGGCGGTGGGCGTGAACCGGCCGGGGGCCTTCGCCGACTACGTCGTGATCCCGGAGGCGAACGTGCGGCCAGTGCCGGACTCGATCCCGGACGAGGTGGCTGCGATCCTGGATCCTCTTGGCAACGCGGTGCACACGGCGCTGGCCTTCGACGTCGTGGGCGAGGACGTGCTCATCACCGGGGCGGGACCCATTGGCCTGATGGCAGCCGCGGTCTGTCGCCATGCCGGCGCGCGGCACATCGTCGTCACCGACCTCAACGACGAGCGTCTTGCGCTGGCCTCGCGCATGGGCGCCACGCGCGCGGTGCGGGCCGACCGCGAGGACCTCGGCGAGGTGATGCGCGCGCTCGGCATGAAGGAGGGGTTCGACATCGGGCTCGAGATGTCCGGCGCGCCGGCTGCGCTCGACGCCATGATCCACTGGGTGATCTGCGGGGCGCGGGTGGCGCTTCTTGGCCTTTTCGCGCGGAAGCCGGAGGTCGATCTCAATACCGCGATCTTCAAGGGCATCACCTTCTCCGGCATCTACGGGCGCAAGCTCTACGAGACCTGGCACAAGATGCTGGCGATGCTGGAGACGGGGCTCGACGTGAGCCCGGTGATCTCGCACCGGCTTGCGTTTGAGGACTATGCGAAGGGCTTCGAGGTGATCGCGGACGGTCACGCCAGCAAGGTCGTGCTTGATCTGGGCGAATGAGTCTTTCCTTCCCGTGATGCACCGCCTAGCGTGGAATAAAGCGGCGCCGCGCGGCGTCTGGTGGGGAGGATTGAGGTGATGCGCAGGTTCCTGTTCGTGGCGGCGCTTCTGATGCTGCCGGCGACCGTGGCGACGGCGAACCCGTGCGGCTTCGAGGAGCGCGGCCGCATGGTCGTTACGGGTTACGACGTGGGCCAGACCGCCGTTCCGGGCGACGCCAAGGCGCGCCTGGCGGAGTTCGCCGAGACGGCGAGGCACCGCCATGGCATCTGCGTCTTCGCCCAGGTCGATGACCAGGGCTCGGAGGAGGCAAACCGCCGCGTGGCCGAGGGGCGTGCCGAGAACGTCCGGCGTTTCCTGCTCGAGCAGGGCGTCCCGAGCCAGTCGATCGAGGTTGCGAAGCAGGCGAAGGCGTTCACCTTCTTCGGTCTGCTTCCCGCGAACCAGGACGATGATCGGCGCGTCGTCGTCACACACGACTGAGCGAGGCGGTGCGCGCCGGAGCGCCGGGCCGCACCGTCGACGAAACGCGGACAGGCCCAGGTTGCCCTTCGACAGGGGAGGCAAATTCAACCGGGGCGGGTCCGGAAGATTCCTTGTTCTCGTTCCGGATTTGCCGCAGCACTGCCTGATTCTTGAAATTCAATCCGATACGCGAGGGAGATGACGGAGCAACAAATCATGGACGCGGTCGATTCGCGCATTCTGCGCGCTCTCCAGCGCGACTCAAGTCGGCCTGTGGCGGAGCTGGCCGCGGATGTGGGCCTTTCTCCCTCTGCCTGCCATCGGCGGGTGAAGCTGCTTGAGAAGGCCGGCGTGATCGCTGGCTACGCAGCGCGGCTCGACCGCCGGGCGCTTCACCTGAACGCGGAGGTGATCGTCGAGGTCACCCTGGAGAATCCGGGCGAGAACGGAATGGAGACCTTCGAGTCGGCGGTCGCGGCCTGCGACTCGGTCCTCGAATGCGTGAAGGTGAGCGGTCGGTCGGACTATCTGCTCCGTATCGCGGCGACGGACCTTGACGACTTCGAGCGCATTCACCGGGATCTCCTGACCAAGCTTCCCGGCGTCGCACGCACGGAGACGCGCTTCGTTCTCCGGACGGTCCGGCCCTGGCAGGGCTATCCGGTCGCCGATTGACCACCAGACGCCGCCGCCGGTCTGCGATCCCGGGAACCAGGAGCGGCATTTGACCCGGCGCGCTAAGCCGTTAGCATGCGCACCGCATCCGGCCTTCCCGGGGAGACGGCGTCAGCGAATGGACAAACGGACCGGCGACGCGAGCGAGCTCAGCGTCCGCGTGTGGCGCGGCGCGGATGAGGGTGCCTTCACAACCTACCGGGTCCCGGCGCGGCCGAACCAGACCGTCCTCGACGTCGTGACGGAGATTCAGCGCTACCAGGCGCCGGACCTCGCCTATCGCTTCGCGTGCCGGGTCGGCGTCTGTGGCTCCTGCGCCATGACGGTCAACGGCGTGCCCCGGTGGACCTGCCGGACCCACGTGCAGAAGGTCGCGGCGGGCGGCACGCTGACCGTGGAGCCGTTGCGGAACCTGCCGCGGGTCCGCGATCTCGCGGTTGACATGGCGCCCTTCTTCGAGAAGTGGCAGGCGGCCGGTGGCGACTTCCGGGGTGAAGCGACGCGGGACGAGCCGCCCGCGCGGGTGGACCCGGAAGGTGCTCGGCGACGGGCCGCGGATGCCGGAATCGAGTGCATCAATTGCGGTGTCTGCTACGCGGCCTGTGACGTGGTCGGCTGGGATGCGGACTATCTCGGCCCCGCGGCGCTCCTGCGCGCCTGGACGCTGGTCAGCGACGAGCGTCACGGCGCCCGGCGCGAAACTCTGGACGCCGCGATGGGCCGCGGCGGCTGCGCGTCCTGCCACACTCAGGGGAGCTGTATGGCGCATTGTCCCATGGGCCTCAGCCCGACGGAGGGGATCGCCGGGCTGAAACGCATGTCGCTGGCGGCGATTTTCCTGGGAGGCGACTGATGGAGCGGCGGCTCTTCGTTCTGCAGCGTCTGACGGCGATGCTGCTTGCGCCGCTGGTGCTGGTGCATCTCGGGCTCGTGCTGGTCGCGATCCGGGGCGGGCTGACCGCAGCCGAGATCCTCGGGCGCACGCAAGGCTCCTTGGGCTGGGGGCTGTTTTACGGGCTCTTCGTGATCGCGGCCGCGGTGCATGCGCCGATCGGGCTCAGGAGCGTGCTGAACGAGTGGACGCCGCTCTCGCGCTGGGCGGTGGATACCGTCTGCGTTGCCTTCGGCGGATTACTGCTCGTGCTGGGCCTGCGCGCGGTCTGGGCGGTGGTGGCATGAGGCCGCACCGCAACCATCGGGCCTGGTGGGCCTTTCTCGGCCATCGCCTCAGCGGGCTGGCTCTGGCCGCGTTCCTGCCCTTCCATTTCCTGACCCTCGGGTTGGCGGTCGAGGCTGCGGCGCTCGACCGGTTCCTGGCCTGGACGGATCTGTTTGTTGTGAAGGTCGCCGAGTGGGGACTGGTGACGCTGCTGGCGCTGCATCTCTTTTTCGGCGTCCGGCTTCTAGTCCTTGAGTTTCTGCCCTGGCCGTCGGGCGGCGCTCGGCTCGGCTGGATCGTGCCGGGGCTGGCCGCGTCGCTGGTGATCGGCGGCGTTTTCCTTGCCGGAGCCCTCTGATGCAGGTCGAGCGGGGGCGTACAGACATCCTTATCCTCGGCACGGGCGGCGCCGGTCTGTTCGCCGCGCTCCATGCCCGCCAGGCGGCGCCGGAGCTCGAGGTGACCATCGCCGCCAAGGGCCTTCTCGGCAAGAGCGGCTGCACGCGCATGGTGCAGGGCGGTTACAACGTGGCACTGGCGCCGGGCGACTCGGTCGAGCGGCACTTCACCGACACGATAGAGGGCGGCAAGTGGCTGCCGCGCCAAGACCTCGCCTGGAAGCTCTGCGAGACGGCCCCCGAGCGCATCCGAGAACTCGAAAACGAGATCGGCTGCTTCTTCGACCGCAATCCGGACGGCACTCTGCACCAGAAGGCCTTCGCCGGGCAGACCTTCGACCGCACGGTGCACAAGGGCGACCTGACCGGCATCGAGATCATCAACCGGCTGATGGAGCAGGTCCGCGCCCGTGGCGTGACGGCGCTCGAGGAGCACCGGGCGATCGAACTGGTCCCTGCGGCGGACGGCTCCGGGCTTGCGGGGGTGCTGATGATCGACGTGCGCAGCGGCGAGTACCGCTTCGTGCAGGCGAAGGCGGTGCTTCTGGCCACCGGGGCGGGCCCGACGATGTACCTCTACCACACGCCTTCCGGTGACAAGTCCTGCGACGGGCTGGCGATGGCGCTCCGCCTTGGCCTGACGCTCCGCGACATGGAAATGGTGCAGTTTCACCCGACCGGACTCCTAGGTGGGCCAAACACGCGCATGACCGGGACGGTGCTCGAGGAGGGGCTGCGCGGGGCAGGCGGGCATCTCCTGAACGGCGACGGGGAGCGCTTCATGGCCCGCACCGACCCGCGCGCCGAGAGGGCCACCCGCGACATCGTCAGCCGCTCTATCTACGAGGAGATGCGCGCCGGCCGCACCACGCCGATGGGCGGCGTCTGGTTGCAGATGAAACATCTCAGGCCCGACAAAGTGGCCGCCATGTTCCCCGGCATGGTCAAGCGCTGTGCCGACTGCGGCTTCGATCTCGCCGGAGGCAGGGTGGAGGTGGTGCCGACAGCGCACTACATGATGGGAGGAGTCGAGTTCGAGATCGACTGCTCGACCGGCATGCCCGGCCTCTTCGCCGCGGGCGAGGACTGCGGCGGCGTACACGGCGCCAACCGCCTCGGCGGCAACGGCGTGGCCAACTCGACTGTCTTCGGTGGCGTCGCGGGCGAGTCGATGGCGGCCTTCGCGGCGCGCGAGGGTGTCTGGCGCGAGCCGGACGGAGAAGTCATCGAGGCCGGCCTCGGGCGCGCAGAGAGGCCCTTCGGCCTGAAGGCCGGTGACCTCCACGGTCTGCGCGAGCGATTGGCGCAAGTGATGTGGGACGACATAGGCGTGATGCGCGACGAAGGCGGAATCCGGCGCGGGCTTCATGCCCTCGACGAGCTCGGGGCGGAGTTGGCCGAGAGCGGTCTCGCCGACGGCGAGCGGCGCTTCAACCCGACGTGGCACGACTGGCTGAACCTGGAAAGCCTGATCGCCGTCAGCCGGATCGTCGGCCGCGCCGCGCTGGCGCGCGAGGACAGCCGCGGCGCGCACTACCGCGAGGACTTCCCCGAGACGGGGGAATTGACGACCAGCGCGTACACGCGGGTGCGCGAGGCGGGCGGGGAGCTGGCGCTCGAGATGGTGCCGGTGAGCTTCGACCGGCTCGAGCCCGGCGGGTCGCCCGTCG
>JBEPXW010000102.1:0-6108 GCA_041641715.1 Pseudomonadota bacterium | reverse complement strand
TCATCAAGACCACCGGCGACGGGATGCTGGTCGAGTTCCAGTCGGTCGCCGACGCGGTGCGCTGCGCCGTCGAGATGCAGGAGCGCATGAAGCGGCGCAACGCGGATGTGCCCGAGGACCGGCAGATCCGGTACCGCATCGGCATCAACCTCGGCGACATCATCTTCGACGACGACGACATCTACGGCGACGGCGTCAACGTCGCCTCGCGAATCGAGCAGCTCGCCGAGGTGGGCGGCATCTGCGTCACCCAGGCGGTCTACGAGCAGGTCGCGGACCGGGTCGAGGCCGAGTTCGAGGAGCTGGGCGAGAAGACGCTCAAGAACCTGAGCCGCCCGGTGCGGGTCTGGCGGGTCGTCCTGGACGGGCCGCCGGCGGAGCAAGCGGAGGGCGGCGAGGCGCAGCCCGAGCGGCAGGCTGTCGCCAAGCCGACCGTCGCCGTCCTGCCCTTCGCCAACATGAGCGGCGACCCGGAGCAGGAATTCTTCGTCGACGGGCTGACCGAGGACATACTCACGGAGCTCTCGCGCCACCACGAGCTCTTCGTCATCTCGCGCAACTCGACCTTCGTCTACAAGGGCCAGTCGGTGAACATCCGCGAGGTGGCGCAGAAACTGGGCGCGCAGTACGTGGTCGAGGGCAGCGTGCGCAAGGCGGGCGAGCGGCTGCGCGTCACAGTGCAGCTCATCGACACCGCGACCGACGCCCATATCTGGGCGGAGCGCTACGATCGCACGATCGAGGATATCTTCGCGCTGCAGGACGAAGTGACCTCGGCCATCGTCGCCACGCTGCCCGGACGGGTCGAGGCGGCGCAGCGCGAGCGGATCACGCGCAAGACGCCCTCCAGCATGGCGGCCTATGAGTGCGTGCTGGCGGCCAAGGTGCTGCACCACCGCAGCAACCGGCCCGACAACGAGAAGGCGCAGGAGCTGATCGGGCGCGCGGTGGAGCTCGACCCCGACTACGCGCATGCCCATGCCTGGCGCGGCTGCATCCTGGGCCAGGCCTGGGTCTACGGTTGGTGCGACGATAAGGACGCCACCTTCGCCGAGATGCTGAGCGAGCTGGCCCGGGCGCTGGATCTCGACGACAACGACGCCGACGTCCACCGCATCCTCGCCGCGGCGAACGTCAACCAGGGCGACCTCGTCAAGGCGCGCTACCACCAGGAGCGGGCGCTGGCGCTCAATCCGAACTACGACCTCGTGGTGGTGCAGCAGGGCGAGCTGCTGACCTGGCTCGGCCGGCCCGAGGAGGGGGCCGAGTGGATCCGCAAGGCGATGAAGCTGAACCCGCACCACCCGGAGCGGTTCTGGAGCCATCTCGGCAAGGCGCACTTCGCCGCCCGGCAATACGCCGAGGCGATCGAGGCCTTCATGCACATGTCGGCGATGGACGTGATGCAGCATGCCTTCATCGCCGCCTCCTACGGCTGGATGGGCGACAGGACGGCGGCCGAGGCGCATGTCGCGCGGATCCGCGCACTCGATTCCGGCTTCGACATCGAGGGCTTCCTCGCCACCATGCACTACGCCGATGACGCCGACCTCGAGCATCTGCGCGAGGGCCTGGTGCGGGCCGGTGTCGGGACGAGCTGAGGCCGTTCGTCTTTGTCAGAGAGCCGATTGTCTGCAAGGGAGCCTGAGATGGCCGAGATCGTGCGCCTGCTCATCGGGACGAAAAAGGGGCTTTTCCTGCTTGACGGCGACGCGGAGCGCCGCCGCTGGTCGCTGCAGGGGCCGTTCTGCGAGGCCTGGCCGATCAACCACGCGGTCGCCGACCCGGCCACCGGCACCATCTACGCCGCCGGCGGCAACGAGTGGTTCGGCCCGGCGGTCTGGAAATCGGCGGACGGCGGGGAAAGCTGGACGCATTCGAGCGACGGCCTGCGCTACCCGGAGGGGCAGGAGCCGGTGAAGTCGGCCTGGAGCTTCGCGCTGGCCAACGACGCGCTCTATGCCGGCGTCGAGCCTGCCGGGCTCTTCCGCAGCGACGACGGCGGCGCCACCTGGGCCCATCTGGACGGGCTGCAGAAGCACCCCTCGCGCGCCGAGTGGTTCCCCGGTGCGGGCGGGCTGATCCTGCATTCCATCGTGCCGCACCCGGCGGACGAGCGGCAGCTTTGGATCGCGATCTCGGCCGCCGGCGTCTTCCACACCGCCGACGGCGGCGCGAGCTGGGAGGCGCGCAATCGCGGCACGCGGGCCGACTTCAACCCCGAGGACCGGCGCTATCCCGAGCACGGCCAGTGCGTGCACTCGCTGGTGATGGCGGCGGGCCGGCCCGAGCGGCTCTACCAGCAGAACCATTGCGGCATGTACGCCAGCGACGACGGCGGCCGGGAGTGGCGGAGCATCGAGGCGGGGCTGCCCTCGACCTTCGGCTTCCCCTCGGCGGCGCATCCCCGCGACCCGGAGACGCTCTATCTCTTCCCGCTCAACGGCGACATCCACGGCCGCTACGCGCCCGACGGCCGGGCCGCGGTCTGGCGCACCCGCGACGGCGGTGCGAGCTGGCAGGACCTCCGCGAGGGGCTGCCGCAGGAGAATGCCTATCTGACGGTCCTGCGCCAGGCGATGGCGACCGACCCGCTCGAGCCTGCGGGCATCTATTTCGGCACCACATCCGGCGCGGTCTTCGCCAGCTCGGACGAGGGCGAGCGGTGGACTCGGATCGCCGAGCACCTGCCGACGATCACCTCGATCGAGACGGTGGTCCGGCATGCGTGACGCGGCGGCGAGATCGGTCGCGGCGGCGGGGACGGTCTCCGTCGTGCTGCCGCGGGCACTCCTCGACCTATTCCCCGGCGCGCCGGGCGAGCTCTCGGTCACGGCCGCGACGGTCGCCGAGGTGATGGACGCGCTGGAGGCCCGCTGGCCGGGGATGCGCCACCGGCTCTGCGACGAGCGGCCGGCGATCCGGCGACACATCAACGTCTTCGTCGACGGCCACCGCGCGACGCTCCCCACCCGGATTGCGCCGGGCGCGCAGGTCTTCATCATCACGGCGCTGAGCGGCGGCTGACGCGCCGCCGCCCGTGCCGCAGCCGGACTATTCGGCGAACTTGTCGTGGCTGTAGATGTAGTCGCCGCCCCCGGCCGCCTGGTGGCAGGCGATGCAGCCCTGGTCCGCGCCCTTGGCCACGCGCCCCGCGAGCGCCATGCCCTTCGGGTTCGTGGCCAGCGCGCCACTCGGCGCATACTTTGCCCAGAACCAGTTCTGGTGATCCGGATCGTAGCCCTGCTCGCGGCGGAACATGACGGTGACGGAGTCGAGGCTCTCCATCCGGTCGTTGAGGATGGCCTGCTCGATCTCCTCCTCCTCGCCCTCGATGGCGTAGTTCTTCTTGACGATCAGCAGGTCGGTGTGGCCGGCGAAGGAGAACTCGGTCTCGATGTACTCGAGCACGGCGCCGTGCGGCGGCGTGCCGACATAGGGAAAGGTGACGATCGAGTCCTCGCCGACAAAGCTGGCGTTCTCCATCGCATTCCAGAGCGCGCGGGCATACTCGACATTGGCCTGGCCGCTGAAGGGCGGCTCCATTTCGGCTGCGCTTTTCTCGGCGACGCTCTGCTGGGCGAGAGCACCGCCGGCGGCGATGGCGGCGGCGGCGGTGGCGGTGACGAGGGCGTGAACGGTGCGTTTCATCTCGGCCTCCCTTCGGGTCCGGTGTCCTCCTCCTTCTGTCTCGTTTGGGCTCTCGACCGTCCCTCTCGCCCTTACGCTAGGGCGCGGGCGGGCACGCACCACCGCGCGGCCGCCCGCGCGGGGGCCGATTGGAGGCATTTCACTCGATCGTGAAGAGGTCGGGCGGACGCGGGGGCCCGCATCACCCCGTGCCCGCGCACTCCACCACGCGTCCGGGCGGGCGCGATGCGCCGCCGGGCGGGCAGGGGCATCCGCCGGTCAGGCCGGCAGAGCCCCGCGCGGGGCCGTTCAGGCGGCCGGGTCCGAGCCGTTCTCGGTAGCGAGCTTGACCGTAACCGGCAGCACCTCGGGCTCGTGAACGCGGAGCTGCGTGTGGTCCTCGGCCCAGCTCGCCAGCTTGACGATGGCGCCGTCCGCTCCCTGTTCCTCGGCCGGCTGCTCGACGATGTTCAGCCCGTCGGCGTCAACGAAGAAGGTGTGCTCGCCGAAAACCTCCTTGAGCTTCGGCATCGCCGGGTTCTCCTCGGCCAGCGCCTCGATGCCGAGCTGCTCCTCGACGTGTGCCTGCTGGGCGGCGTTGAGTTTCATGGCTCGTCTCCTTGTCCGGGGGATTGGTGGGCGCCCAAAAACAAAAAGGCTCCGCGCGAGCCTCGCGGCTCACCACGAAACCTTCCGCCCTCGGGCCAGTCTGGGTTGCTCCGGGCGTCTCACCGCGACAAACGTAGTGACGACCCCGCGCCCGAGTCAACCGCGCGGGCGATTCGCAACGCGGGGTTCGGCACCGTTCCAGGCCAGGGACCGCAGCGCCTGGTAGAGCGCCTGCGGGTCGTGGTGGCCCTGGTAGACGGGCGGCGGGCGGTCCTCGAGCTTCAGCAGGGTGGCCACCGCCTCGCGGGCCGTGCGGACGGAATACTCCATGGTGAAGACCGTTTCGTGCGCCACCTCGGCGAACTGGCCGATGAAGCCGAAATTGGTGGCGCCATCCGGCACGACGTCGGGCCGGTCTTCGTGCCCGCGGGTCATCCAGACACTGCCCGCATACGGCAGGAGCGAGGGTATGCAGGTCGACCCGTCGACGATGCGCTCGACATGCCGGTCGAACTTCAGGTGCCTGACCGTCTCCTCGAGAATCTCGGCCCCGGTCGCCTCCACCATGGGCTTCTTCACGAAGTCGCCCTCTTCGTAGGGGCGGATGCCGTAGCCCCACCAGACCATCACGTCGTCCGGCTGTCCGACGAACTCGGGCTGGTGGAAGAGCGCGAGGGTGATGATCCAGCCGGAGTCCTTGAAGGTCATCAGCCCGCCGCGTCCCGGCTCGCTGCCGGTGAGCTCCGTCGTCAGCTCGAAGAACAGCGGGTCGCTGGTCGTCACGGTGAAGGTCAGCCAGGCGGTGTCCTGCAGGTGCGACTTGCCAAAGAATATCTCGGGGCTGCCGAGCCCCGGCCGGGCATGGGCGAGCCGCTGCCAGAGCCGCCAGGAGTCGCCGATCAGCCGGAGCGGCGCCGGCGCGGTCATCGAGCCGATGGAGAAGTCCGCGACCTGCGAGCCGTTGGTGACCAGCACGATGTCCTCGGGCGCCACATCGACGACCGTCGTCCGGCATTCCTTCCGGTAATGCAGCGCGTTGGCCGTGAGGCGGTCCCGCTCCGGCGTGAACTCCACATCGGTCACCAGGGCGTTGGTGAGGAACCGCACGCCCTGTCGGCCCAACCAGTCGACCACCGGTTTCGTGATCGCCTCGTACTGGTTGAAGCGCGTGCGGTAGATCTGCGTCATGGTCGAGAGGTCGGGCAGGAGATGCAGGAAGCGGTAGAGGAAGCGCCGCATCTCGATGGCGCTGTGCTGCGGCAGGCAGCCCATCAGCGGCGCCCAAAGGAACCAGAACTCGGTTTCGAAGAACTCGGGCGAGAAGAATTCGTCGATGCGGCGCAGGTCGAGCCGGCTCTCCGGCGTCAGCGCGAGCTTGAGCAGGTCCAGCCGGTCCTGCCGGCTCAGGCCGTAATGCGGCGAGCTGACCGCCTGGCCCTGGCGGTCCATTACGTGCGTCACGTCGAAATACCCGTATCGCTCGCTGAACTCGACGATCTCGTCCCGGATGGACCGGTGCGGGTCGCTCGCGGACGGGACCTGGGAGAACAGCTCGAGCGCGCAGCGGTACTCGGACTCGAACACGCGTCCCGTGGGCAGGACGTAGCCGCTCTCCGGCCCGCCGGACATGCCCATGCCGCCGCCGAGGCCTTCCTGTGCCTCGTAGACGGTGATGTTGCTGCCAAGGAGGCCACCGTCGCGGATCAGCGACGCGGCGGCAGCGAGTGAGGCGAGGCCGCCACCGACGAGATGTGCTTTCATCATGCCCTCCCACTCAGTCAGCGGGAAGGATCGCCCGGCGCGAACCGCCGGTCCTTGACGCGAGTCAATCGAGCCGCGTCACCCCTGCGTGCCGTGGAAGAGCACGTT
>JBEPXW010000101.1:0-6128 GCA_041641715.1 Pseudomonadota bacterium | reverse complement strand
GTAGAGGCGGCCGAGGAAGCGGCCCGGCCCGCGGAGCACGGCCGCGTCCTCCACCGCCGCACACCTCGCCCTGCCGGCGCGAGACATAGACCCTCGCCAGTGGCGATTTCGCCCAGTTCGAGCAATCCCGGAAGTCGCCGAGCTGCTCTGACCTGCTCCCCGGATTGTTTTCGTTTGGAGATTGAGCCTAGTCAGGATTTGGAAGTTGTCTGACAGGTTACGGAACTCCAGCGGGATGAGCCCGTCGAGGCTCGCATGCTGCGGTTTGCGGACGAGTGGAGCCGGGTGAAGCCGACGACACTCGGAAGCGCACCTACATGGCGGGCATGCCCGCGAGCCGGAGGCCTTCCAGGACGCGCTTGAAACCCGGTCCCATCCAGGAATGGTTCTCCCGTAGGGTCACAATCGTCGTCTTGTCGCTGTAGGCCAGTTCCATAAACTTATCCAACGCGGCGCGCGCCTTCTCCATGCGACCGGTCAGGGCAAGCGCAGACGTCAGGGTAAAATGCGAGAAGGGATCGTTCGGCGAGCCGGTGATCGCGCGGTTGAGCGCTTCGATCGCTTTCTCCTCCTGGCCGCTGTGCAGATAGGCCAGCCCCATGTACTTGTATTTCGTGAAGGGTCGGAACCTCGGGTTGAGCCGGAGAGAGTGCCGGAAATAAGGCAACGCTTCGGTCGGATGTCCCATCGCCATCTTCGTCAGGCCGGCGCACACATAGGCGCAATCGTTATTGGGGTTGAGATCCATCGCCGTTTCGCACGACGCCCAGGCGCGCCCGGTCTGCCCGTTCCGGGCATAACCGACACCGACCATCCAGTGGCCCTCGGCGTTCTTGGGGTCGAGCGCGACGGACCTTTTCGCCGCATCGAGAGAAAGGTCCGCGGAGTTCGGCGCCGAAACGCCCGGAATGGGGCGCAGGCTCGCCACATAGTGCACGAACGCCAGGCCGCTCCAAGCGGAGGCGATACCGGCGTCGAGCGCCACGGCCTTGTCGAGGAGGACCTTCGCCTCCTGGAAGTCTCCGATGCCCTTGGGGTTGAACAGCAGGACATTCCCCCTGAGCGCGTAGTCCCAGGCCTTGAGGCTCTCCGGCGGCCCCTGTCTCCGGCGATCCGCCTCCCGCAGCTCGGCCTTGAGCACCGAGGCGATCTGCCCCGTTACGTCGTTCTGAACCGCGAAGACGTCCGTCAGCTCGCGGTCGAACCGGTCCGACCAGACATGGCTGTTGGTCTGCCCGTCAATGAGCTGGGCGTTGACGCGGAGCCGATCCCCGGACCGGCGCACACTGCCTTCGAGGATGTAGCGCACGCCGAGCTCGTCCGCGACCTCGCTGATATTCGTGGCCCTTCCCTTGTAGGTGAAGGAGGTCCGCCGCGCGATGACAAAGGCGTCGCGGATGCGGGAGAGGTCGGTGATCAGATCCTCGGTGAAAGCATCGGCGAAATACTCCTGATCGGGGTCCCCGGAGAGGTTGTCGAAAGGCAGGACGGCGATGGAGAGCTTCGGTGGCGATGCGAGGTCGCGGACACTGTCCTCGGTGGTCCACCAGCCGCCGATCGCCGACAGGATGACAACTGCCAGCGCGGCCGTCAGCGCCGGGACCGAAAGTCGCCTGCGCAGCCTCGGGCGCTGCCCGTCGGCGGGCCCGCCAGCGTCTTCGACTTCGTCGACGGAGGCGACGAACTGGAAACCCCGCTTGGGATGCGTGCGAACGTATTTCTGCTGCGCGCGGTCATCGCCGAGCGCGCGCCGCACGGCCCGGACCTGGGTGCTCAACGCGGCTTCGGAGACAATGCGACCGTTCCAAATGCGATGGATCAGTTCGTCCCGGGTGACGATTCGGTCTCGGTGCTCGAGGAGATAGTCGAGGAGGTCGAAGGCCTGGGGCTCGAGGGGAACCGGCTCGCCGGCCTCGAGAAGGCCCCGTTCCCGGTCGAAAACGAAGCGATCGAAGCGATAAGGCATGGCGCATATCCGCTTTGTGCCCAGGTCCTCAAAGAGATTTTAGGAATCCTCAGGCGTTCCTCAAGCGACTCCTCTCGCGCCGTCTCATCATGCGCGCATCTGCAACGGGCTCTGCGGCGTGTGCCGCGATCAAGACAGGGCCCTGATGAAGAAGCAAGCAGGGGAGAAGGAAAAATGACCGTGAAGACGTTGATCGGGCTCGCGGCGGCGCTCGCCATCGGCGGCATGGCAACCGGCGCCTATGCCGGGTCCGACCTCGAGAAAGCGCTCGAGAACGGCGCGAAGCGTCTCAGCTCCGACGAGATCGCCGAGCGGTTCATAGGCAAGACGCTGACCTTTGTCTCGGCCAAGACCGGCGACAAATACCTTGTCTACTACGGGCCGGACAACGAACTCGCCGGGGGGAAGGTCGGGGGCGACACCTCCAACACGGGCGTTTCGGCCGTCAACGACCGCGACCAGATGTGCCTCGGCTGGGAAGGCCGGGACCTGCCTCGCATCCGGTGTATGGACGTGCTGCTGATCGACGGCGTCGTGCACAAGTTCCGCGCCGACGGCAGCCTCAGCGGCAAGATCGTCGAATTCGCCGAGGGCAACACGACCTGACGCCGCCTTGCGGCCAGACCCTGTCCGCGGGCTGACCGGCGGGCGGACCTCTCGCGTCACAACCAGGGTGATGGCTGTCCGAACTTCCGCGACCACCTCGGTTCGCTCGACGCTCCGGCCACAGCCCCGTGAACTCCCAACTTACTGGTGACGCCGTACGGCGAGCGCATTCCATTGATCCATCTCAATGAGCTCCCCGGTCGGACAAGGCATTTGAGAACCAGCCGAACGCCCCCGGGGTGACCACCGATGACAAGCAAGACCAACCGTGAGATTGCGAAACAGTCCATCCTCTTCTCAGCACTGCCGGACGGGCTCGCCTCGAGGCTACTCGACGCCGCCTCGACACATGAGCTGCAGCGCGGGGCCACTATCTTCCTGCAGGGTGAGCCAGCCGACTCCGTCTACATCGTGCTCGATGGCTGGGTGAAGCTGTTCCGTGTCTCGTCGAACGGTGCCGAGGCAGTGGTGGGCGTCTTCACCAAGGGACGCAGCTTCGGCGAGGCGGTGGCCCTTCGCGGTGATGTCTATCCGGTGAACGCCGAGGCGGTGACCGAGTGCCGCGTGCTCAAGATCCGTGCCGGGTTGATCCTCGAGCAGATGAGGGCCCACCCGGAGATTTGCACGGCGATCCTCGCCGCGACCTTCCGCCATCTTCAGAGCCTCGTCGGCCAGGTCGAGCAGCTCAAGGCGCAGACCGGCGCCCAGCGTGTCGCGGAGTTCCTTCTCGATCTGTGCCCGGTGAAGGACGGCGCCTGCACCGTCCGCCTGCCCTACGACAAGGTTCTGATCGCAGGCCGGTTGGGCATGAAGCCGGAGAGCCTGTCGCGGGCCTTCGGACGGCTGCGTGACTCGGGCGTCGTGGTGAAGCACAATCACGCTGCGATCGCGGACGTCGCCAGCCTGCGCGCGTTCGCCGAGGAGGACAGGTCGTCTGCATGGAGCAAGGCGGAATGAGCGGCAATCGCTTCGCGGCGGTGATCGATCGGATCGACGCGGCCAACGCCGCCGACCCCGAGGGCGCCAGGGACGGGGCGGTCGAGCGGCCCGCCGCGCTCCTCTACGGCTGGCGCATGTCGGCGGAGCTGGTCTCGTTCTGCCCGGAGGCCTCCGAGAACCTCCGGATCGCCGCGCGCGGCCAGCACATCGAGCGCTGGACGGTGCCGCGCGCCTCCTATCCGGAGGGGCGGGCCGGGTATCTCCGCTGGCGGACGGATCTTGGCCGCTATCACGCGGAGCGGGTCGCCGGGATCATGCGCGAGGCGGACTATCCGGAGGAGGACTGCGCCCGCGCGGCCCAGATCATCCGAAAGCAGGGCATCAAGCGCGACCCCGAGGTGCAGACGCTCGAGGACGTGGCCTGCCTCGTCTTCATGCGGTGGTACTTCGCGGACTTCGCCGCGGACCGTGATTCGGCCCAGGTCGGGGACATCGTCGCGAAGACGGCGCGAAAGATGTCGGCGAAAGGGCGCGAGGCGGCGCTGGCCCTCGGCCTGCCGCCGGAGCTCGCCGCGCCGGACGAGGCATGATTCCCTAGCCGTCGCATTCCGCCCGGTGAAAGGGCCGGGCGGCGTCCGGGTCCACGCCGGGTAGCAGGCGATCAGACTGTCGCGACGATCTCTTGCATCATTTGACTTTCATCAAAGTGGCCCCCCGCGCCCGGGGGTAGCGTCCTTCCGGGAAAAGCCGGCGGAAAGGACCACTCCATGGCGGAAGACCCTAAGCGCGACGAGGAGCCTGTGCGGCTCCCCTTCATGCAGCGCGTGCTCGACAACCCGTTCCTGCTTCTGTTCATCGGCGTCACGATCCCCACGGTTCTCTACCTGATCTGGGGGATCATGGAGGTCGCATCCGTGCCGCTCGCCGAGTGACGGCGGCCTAAGAATCGGGGGAGAGAAAGATGGGCATTGCGCCTCCGGAAAGACGGGACTGGTGGAACGAGCCGATCCACGGCCTCGAGATCGGCTGGATCGTGATCGCGTTCCTCTGGGGCCTGTTCATGTTCTTCTTCATGATCGCCTGGCACTTCATCGGCGATCAGAACCTGTCGACCGAGACCTACCGCATCCAGCCCGCCGCCTTTGTCGAGAAGGTCGAGGCCTTCACCGACGAGTACACGGTCGGCGAGGAGGAGGGCGTGCCGGTGGTCCGCCCGCCGGCCGGCGAGGACGCCTACATCCTTGGCCGGCTTTGGGAGTGGTGGCCGATCCTAGAGTTGAAGAAGGGGCAGAGCTACCGCATCCACCTCTCCTCCGCCGACTGGCAGCACGGCTTCTCTCTGCAGCCGACCAACATCAACATCCAGGTCCATCCCGGCTACGAGCACGTCATCACGCTGACGCCGACCGAGACGGGTGATTTCGGTATCGTCTGCAACGAGTACTGCGGCATCGGCCACCATATGATGACCGGTCGCATCCGCGTGACCGAATAGCGCGAGGAGAATCCCGATGACAGCAATCGATGCGGGCGCGGCCGGGGGCTGGAAGGAGGCGGTCTTCCGCACCTGCGGCTACACCGGCCTCAGGGTCGACATGGCGGCGCAGCACCTTATCAAGGCCAATGCCGTGGCGGCGGTGGTCTTCCTCGCCATCGGCGGGCTCATGGGTCTCGGCGTGGCGCTGACGCGCTGGGACGCGGTGCACCTTCTGCCGGCCGAGATGTTCTACATGGTCCTGACGGGGCACGGCGTGAACGTGCTCCTGTTCTGGATCATCTTCTTTGAGATCGCCGTGCTCTATTTCGCCTCGGCGATTCTGCTGAACTCGCGTCTTGCGACGCCCTGGCTCGCCTGGATCGGCTTCGTGCTTATGTTCGTGGGCGGGCTGATGGCGAACTATGCCGTCTTCCGCGGCGACTCGAGCGTGATGTTCACCTCGTACCCGCCCATGCAGGCCTCGCACTGGTTCTATCTCTCGCTGATCCTGTTCGCGGTCGGGGCGCTGATCGCGGTCGGCGTCTTCTTCGGCACCCTTGTCATCGCGCGGGCCGAGCGGACCTATGAGGGCTCGATTCCCCTGGTGACCTTCGGCGCGCTGACGGCCGGGATCATTGCGGTCTTCACCATCGCCTCGGGGGCCATCATCCTGATCCCGACGTGGCTCTGGTCGGTCGGGCTGATCTCGAACATTGATCCGCTGATGTACAAGGTGATCTGGTGGGGGATGGGGCACTCCTCGCAGCAGATCAATGTATCGGCGCATGTTGCGGTCTGGTACCTGATCGCCGCGCTTGTGATCGGCGCCAAGCCGCTCTCCGAGAAGGTCAGCCGCACGGCGTTCCTGCTCTACATCCTCTTCCTCCAGCTCGCCTCGGCGCACCACCTGCTGGCGGAGCCCGGGCTGAGCGAGGAATGGAAGATCGTCAACACCTCCTACATGATGTACCTCGCTGTGCTAGGCTCGATGATCCACGGCCTGACGGTGCCGGGCGCCATCGAGGCGGCGCAGCGGCGCAACGGCCTGACCCGCGGCTGGTTCGAGTGGCTGACCAAGGCGCCATGGGGCAACCCGGCCTTCGCCGGCATGTTCATGAGCCTCGTGATGTTCGGCTTCAT
>JBEPXW010000100.1:0-6263 GCA_041641715.1 Pseudomonadota bacterium | reverse complement strand
CCCGCGCCGCCCGACCTGCCCGCCGGCGAGGTCACGGGCTAGATTCCCCGTCGGCGCGGGCGCCCGCCTCGGATATGGTCGGTCCATGCTGCCGCGATTCCCGAACAGCCTCGCCCGCGACCCCCGCCACGCCCAGATCGGCGCGGTCGGGTCGCTCGTCCTCGCAGGCACCCTCTGGTACGGCTTCGAGATGCCGTGGTGGCGGCCCGTGACGGCGCTCATCGCCGCGCTCGCGACCCAGTGGCTCGCCTGCCGGCTCATCCGCCTGCCCTTCGACTGGCGCAGCCCGGCGATCACCGCGCTCTCGCTGACCCTGCTTCTCCGCACGACCGGCTGGGAGCTGACGGCGCTCGCCGCGGCCCTTGCGGTCGCTTCGAAATTCGTTCTCCGCGTCCGCGGACGGCACATCTGGAACCCGGCGACGCTCGCCATCGCCGTGGTTACGGGACTGTTCGCCGGCGCCTGGATCTCGCCCGGGCAATGGGGCACGGGCGGGCTCGTCGCGGTCTTCGCCGCCGGGGCGGGGCTGGCGGTGACCTTGCGGTCGGGGCGCGCCGCGGTGCCGTTCCTCTTCCTCGGCGCCTGGGCCGCGCTGACCTTCGCCCGCGCCTGGTGGCTCGGCGACCCGCTCGCCGTGCCGGTGCACCAGCTTGGCTCGGGCGCCCTGCTGGTCTTCGCCTTCTTCATGGTCTCGGACCCGATGACCCAGCCCTGGCACCCGGGCGCGCGGGCGATCTGGGTGGTCCTCACCGCCTGCGTCGGCTTCTGGCTGCAGACGAGCTGGATCGTCACGGCCGGGCCGATCTGGGGGCTGGCGCTGACCGCGCCCCTCGTGCCCGTCCTCGACCGGATTCTCCCCGCGCCGCGTAAGAGATGGGTGGAGCCGCCGCCCGAGCCGAAAGGAGCCGCCGCATGAAACGCCTGACCAAGCGCCTCGCCGTCGCCGCCTCCGCGCTCGCGCTCCTCGCCGCCACGCCGCAGGCGCTCGCCTTCTGCGGCTTCTTCGTCGCCAAGGGCGACGCCGGCCTCTTCAACGAGGCCTCCAAGGTCGTGATGGTGCGCGACGGCGACCGGACCGTGCTGACCATGGTCAACGACTTCCAGGGCGAGGCCGAGGACTTCGCCCTCGTGGTCCCCGCCCCCACCGTGCTCGAGCGCGAGCAGATCCACGTCACCGAGAACGCGGTCGTCGATCACCTCGACGCCTACACGGCGCCCCGCCTCGTCGAGTACTACGACCCCGACCCCTGCCAGCCGGTCGTCATCATGGAGCGGATGATGGCCGCCACGCCGCAATCCGCCCGCACGCGGGACGAGGCGGCAAAGGCTCTCGGCGTGACCATCGAGGCGGAGTACCTCGTCGGCGAGTACGACATCCTGATCCTCTCCGCCACGCAGTCCGAGGGGCTGGAGACGTGGTTGACCGACAACGGCTATTCCATCCCGGACGGGGCCTCGGAAGTGCTCGGCTCCTACATCCGGCAGGGCATGAAGTTCTTCGTCGCGAAGGTGAACCTCGAGGAGCACGCGAAGAAGGGCGGCGGCGTGCTGAGCCCGCTCCAGATCGCCTACGAGAGCGAGAGGTTCATGCTGCCGATCCGGCTCGGCATGGTGAACGCCAGGGGCAGCCAGGAGGTCATCCTCTACACCCTCACGCGCCAGGGCCGGGTCGAGACGGCGAACTACCGCACGGTGCGGATGCCCACGGATGTCGAGCTGCCGCTGACCGTCGAGGACGAGTTCGGCGAGGTCTACCGCGCGATCTACGACGAGGCCGTCGCCCGCGAGGGCGGCCACGCGGTGATGCTGGAATACGCTTGGGACATGAGCTGGTGCGACCCCTGCGCCGCCGACCCGCTGAGCGTGGCCGAGCTGCGCGAGCTCGGCGTCTTCTGGCTGCCGCACGGGGCGTCCCAGGAGCGCACCCTGCGGCCGCGGGCGCCGGACGTGTTCGTCACGCGCCTGCACGCCCGCTACGACGCCGAGAGCTTCCCCGAGGACCTGCGGCTGATGCAGACCGGCGACCGCGAGAACTTCCAGGGCCGCTACATCATGCGCCATCCCTACCGCGGCGAGATGGCCTGCCCCGAGGGCGAGAAGTACCGCCGCTCGCTGCCCGCGCGCTGGGAGCGCGAGGCGCAGACGCTCGCCAACCTGACCGGCTGGGACATCGAGGAGATCCGCGCCGAGATGCGCGCGGAAGGGGTCGACCCCGGCCGCGTGCCCGAGCCCGCGCCCTGGTGGAAGAGCCTCTGGCAGGACTGAGCGCCGGGCGCGCCCCTAGCAGCAGCCGTCCCCCGCCTGCACCGGCGGGCAGGGCACCGTGGCGTAGGAGCAGAAGACGCAGCAGTCGCCGGGCTTCGGGCGCAGCACCGCGCCGCAGCCCTTGCAGTCGTAGAAATACTGGCAGGCGTCGGTCGGCATCGCCTCGGTCTCGGCGTGACCGCATTCCGGGCAGGTGATCGTCGAGCTCAGCTCGACCTGGCGTGGCGGCGTTTCCAAAGCGCGTATCCCGTGATTGCGAGGAAGACGGCGAGGGCCGGCAGGATGACATAGTCCAGCCAGCCGACCAACGCCGAGAGTCCGACAGCGCCCAGCAACACCACCAGGACCGGCGTGAAGCAGCAGAGCGCCGCGATGACGGATCCGACGAGCCCCGTGCGCAGCAGGCTTGCGTTTTCCATGTCGCCCTCCGAAGCCGATGCGGACGAAAACGCGCCTGCATGATGCACCCGCCCGCCCCCGACGGCGCAAGGCACGATTGCGTGAGGCCGGCCGTTCCGGGCCGTAACCTCAGAGGTCGAGGCCCTCGGCCTCCGCGGCGTCGAAATCGACATGGATGTGGTTGCCGTCCGGATCCCGCACATTCACCTGGACGATGCCGAAGCCCGGGATCCGGCGCAGCCGGTAGGGCTCGTCCTCCGCGTCGAGCCGGGCGAGGAAGGTCCGGAGATCACTGGCCGCGAAGGCGAAGTGCTCGATCCGGAGGTCGTCCGGGTCCGCGCCGGGCGCCGTCCCGGTGCCGACGAGGTGAACCAGCGGCCGGTCGCCGGCATACAGCCAGGCACCCGGGAACGGAAAGTCGGGCCGCGGCCCGGGCTCGAGGCCGAGAAGGCGGCCGTACCACGCGGCCATGGCGTCGAGCGCCGCCGTCCGGACGTTGACATGGTCGAGTCGCTGGATCGCCGCGGTCATCCGTGCCTCCCCGACACCAGCATAGGCCATTCGCGACGCCGGCGACAGCCGCTCCGGCCCGGCAGCCTTTCCCGGGACGTCCGGCGGGGGACCCGCCGATGATGCAGCCGAGACGTTCGCACCGGGGACTCTTATAACTCTTATATAAGAGTTAGGCGATATTATACTTGACGTACCCACTCCGATTCCTTATATTGAAGGGGTAAGGAGTTAAGCCATGTCGTACCTGTCCGCACCGCACTTCCACGATGAGCAGGCCGCCTACGATTTCGTAGAGGCGCGGGTCTGGCCGAACGGGCCGACCTGCCCCAAGTGCGGCGAGCGCGAGCGCGTGAGCAAGATGCAGGGCAAGAGCACCCGCATAGGCGCTTACAAGTGCTACAAGTGCCGCAAGCCCTTCACCGTCAAGGTCGGCACCATCTTCGAGTCGAGCCACGTTCCGATGAACGTCTGGTTGCAGGCGATCTATCTGCTGGCCGGTTCCAAGAAGGGCATCAGCAGCAACCAGCTCCACCGCATTCTCGGCGTCACCCTGAAAACCGCTTGGTTCATGTCGCATCGTATCCGCGAGGCGATGCGCTCCGGCGATCTGGCCCCGATGGGCGGCAACGGCGGTATCGTTGAGGTCGATGAAACCTACATCGGGATCGACAAGACCAAGGCGCGCGGCATGGGCAGCGGGCGGCACAAGAACAAGGTTCTGAGCCTCGTTGACCGCACCACTGGCAAGGCAAAGTCGGTGGTCATCGACAACATGACCAAGAAGACCGTTCTGCCGATCCTGCGCGAGAACATCGCCGCTGAGGCCCGCGTCTTCACCGACGAAGCCTCTTGGTATCGCGGCATCGAGTGGGAGCATGAGAGCGTGGCGCACTGGAAGGAAGAGTACGTGCGCGGCGACGTTCATACCAACACCATCGAGGGCTATTTCAGCATCTTCAAGCGCGGCATGCGTGGCGTGTACCAGCACTGCTCCAAGCGCCACCTGCACCGCTACATGGCCGAGTTCGATTTCCGCTACAGCAACCGGAAGGCTCGCGGGATCGAAGACGAGCAGCGCGCCGACATCGCGCTTCGCGGCATCGTCGGCAAGCGGCTCACCTACCAAACGATTGGTGTCTGATGCCGAAGAAGAAAGAGCAACTGGGCCAGAAAGAGCAGTCCGAGAGGTTCCGGCGTGCCGTCCAGGAACTCGTGGACGCTGGCGAACTAAGCCCCACCGAGGCCGAGGAAAGGCTTGAGCGGGTGATGACTGAAATCGCCCGTCATTCTCCGCTTGATGACTCATTGCCGAAACATAGAAAGTGATTCATTAAGGAGCGCTCTTATTGATCTCTCATCATACTCAATATGCAGTTGATGGATAGGTTTTCTTTCTCTCCATGGCGGCTCCCACTTTAAATCGCCCGTAATCTTTTCATTGTATCGCTTCCTTGTGACCCACGCCCACAGGTCCGCCGCTTGAAGCGGCTTTAGTTCCTTATCATTGCGAAAAATCGGGTGCCCGCTGAGGTTATGCAAAAGGGCTGGAGGGAAATTCTTTTTAAAAAATGACCACGATTGATGAATTTTGTCTTCTTCCATTACTTGCTCGTCAAAAATAAAGTCAATCTTTTCGTTTAGCTGCATTTTATCTTGATATTTGGCTGTCAATGTTATTAAAGAGGGCAGCGCAAGATAATAGGGATTTTCTAAAAGCTTTCTGTTACCCTTGAGACTTGGAAAGTCAAATGACCGTACCACCGATTTCAATGTTTCAATCGGGATAACGCATGAAATTGCCGCAGGTATATGCCTTTCAATTACATCATAAAATAGACTTAACCGCTCATCGCGCCGCGGCTCGCTCCAATGCCGAAATTGTCCGTCAATGCGATATGCTTCATTCATGTTGAAATATTCAATTCGCATGGGCATATCGAGGACACGTTGCCACTCGATTGAAAAGCGCTCCCAGTCTTCGACCGACGCAATATAGCCGCCTAAGACAAATCCCGGCGCGCCAAATTCGCGAGAGTCGTCTACAAAGGCTTGCAGTGGCACGAGAAGCCATCTCCTGCGCTTGCGCTTGTCACCAATGCCAGAAACAAGCGCGCGAACTTCAAGCCCCGCGCGCAGCTCCGCCCCTCGGTGATCTAGCATGTGACTCATACCAGATCACCTATCGGGTACGCAAAGTATAATATCGCCAAGAGTTATAAGAGTCGGCCGCCCCTCAACCCCCGGTCGCCAGCACCCAGTTGCGGACCAGGGCACGCTCGAAGGCGCGGGCGCGGGCCATCCAGCGGCGGTCGATGTTGCGCACGCCGGGCTCGCGCCTGTCGAGGTCGTTCGAGAACACCGCGAAGGCCAGCCGCCGGCCCGAGGGCGTCCCGATATAGCCGGCGAGGCCGCGGACATAGTCCATGGTGCCCGTCTTGGCCGCGATCTCGAGCGCGCGGTAGTCGATGTCGACGCGCTTCGCCGCAACGTTGTAGTCGTCGAGGAGGTCGATTGCGCCGCCCGGCAGCTTCCTGTAGCGCGTCCCCTGCCCCGGCTGGCGCCGCGCCAGCGCGACGAGGAGCTCGACCATGCGCCGCGGCGAGACGCGGCTCTCCTCCGAAAGCCCGGAATGGTTGGCGAGCCGGAAACCCGGGTCGCCCGGCGGGAAACCGGCGACGCCCGCCGCCCACCTGTTCATCGCCGCGGCGGACTCGGCCAGCGAGCCGGGGCGCACCCCGCTCGCCCGCGTCGCCGCCTGGCCCACCATCTCGGCCGTCAGGTTGGTGGAGTAGCGCAGCATGGAGGCGATCATCGGCCTGAGCGGGCGGCTCTCGGCGCGACCGAGAATCTCCGAGTCCGCTGGCGCGCCCGCCTCGATCACCGGACCGAGCGAGACTCCCTGCTCGCGGGCGAGCGTCGAGAACACCTCGCCGGCATAGAGCTCGGGCCGGCGCACCGGCAGCCAGCGCGCGCCCTTGCCGCGCACCCCGGCCGGGCGCACGTGCCAGACCTCGGCGCCGGGCTCGATGGCGTGGGTGAAGAGCGGCGCGTCCTTCGTCCCGGCCAGCGCGACGCGCACGCCGCGC
>JBEPXW010000099.1:0-6330 GCA_041641715.1 Pseudomonadota bacterium | reverse complement strand
GCCGAGGTCGCGGTCGAGGGCCTCGTGGACGAGCCCGGGATGCCCCGCGGCGAGCAGCGCGACCGGGACCGCCCGGCGGGGGCCGAGCAGCAGACGGGTCTCGAGGCCAGTGGGCTCGAGATGGACCTCGGAGTCGCCGCCGAGGCCGTGCGTGGTCATGGCGACCGCCTCGACCATGGTCCGCCAGCCGCCGACGCGTGCACCGGCCGGATCGAGCCGGGGCCGGCCGCCGGACAGGATGGCGATGTCGGTCGTGGTGCCGCCGGTGTCCGCGACCACCGCGTCGCCGCGCCCGGTCAGCCAGGAGGCGCCGACCAGCGAGGCGGCGGGGCCGGAGAGGATCGTCTCGATGGGCCTCAGCCGCGCGAACTCGGCTGACACCAGGGCGCCGTCACCGCGCACCACCATGAGCGGCGCGGCGATCCCGAGCTCCTCCATGATGCGCCCCGCCGAAGCGATCAGCCGGTCGATCAGGCCGATCAGGCGCGCGTTGAGAAGCGCCGTGAGCGCGCGCCTCGGGCCGCCGACGCGGGGCGAGAGCTCGTGGCTGCAGGTGACGGGGCGGCCCGTGCGTGCCCGGATCAGCTCCCGCGCCGCGACCTCGTGGCCGGGGTTGCGGACGGCGAAATAGGCGCAGACGGCGTAGCCGTCGGCATCCGTCCGCTCGAGCCAGGCGTCGAGGGCGGCGAGGTCGGGCGGGGCAATCTCCTCGCCCGTGGGGGCGTGACCGCCGGGGATGAGCAGGAGCGGGTCGCCGGCCAACGCCTCGGCGACGCCGGCGCGGCCCGCGTCGGCGGCGTCGAAGCCGATCATCACGAGGCCGACGCGGCCGCCCTGCCCCTCGACCAGCGCGTTCGTCGCCAGCGTCGTCGAGAGCGAGACGAGGGCGATGCTATCCGGCGCGACGGCGGCGGCATCGAGCGCGGCGGCGGTCGCCGCGCGGATGCCGCGGGCGAGGTCGTCGCGCGTCGTGAGCCGCTTGGCGGCCGCGATCACCGCCGCGGGGCCGGAGGTGGGAGTGTCCTCGATCAGCACCGCGTCGGTATACGTGCCGCCCGTATCGATGCCGAGCAGGACGCGCGGGGCATCCGGAACCGGGGAATCGATCATCGCGCGGACTCCGCAGCCGGGGGCTGCCCGGCCTCATGGACCGACCGCGGCGGCGATGCAAGTGCGGCAGGGCACTACCGGCGGCGGATCGAGCGGATGGCGGCAACGCACGGATTCGGGCGCCGTCGCAGCGGCAGCGGTCTGCGGGGGAGGGGCGACCCCGCGCCCGTCAGGCGGCGCGGTCGAAGCCGCTGCAGGGCGGCGGCTCGTCGCACCGGGCGAGGCGGCGCGCCGAGATCCCGACGCGGCCGACACAATCGCGGACGCCCGCGAGCAGGGCCCTCGTCTCGCCGTCGAGGCGCGCGCCGTTCGCGAGCAGGTACTGCTCGAGCAGGAACTCGACGTTCTCAAGCGGGAGCTGCACCGCGATCATTACCTCGCCGATGCGGTCACTGTCCGGGTCCTGCGGGGGTGCGCTCGTCATCTTGCCTTGCCTCTCTCGCTCGTCCGCGCCGCGCGATTTCGCGTTCGGGATCAGTCGCCTGCCTTGTCTGCAGAAATGCGAGCCGGCCGGTTAAACCACAGTAAATGCAAGATCTTGAAGCCGTCCCAATTCGAGGCAGATTTGATGAAAACTGTAAACTCCTCTACCACGTCCCGATGCGTGCGGAGAGATCAGGGGAAGGCGCGACCATGCGCACCCAGGTGGCGATCATCGGGGCCGGCCCCGCGGGACTGCTGCTCTCGCAGCTCCTCGACCTCGCCGGTGTCGACTCCGTGGTGCTGGAGCGCCAGAGCCGGGCCCATGTCGAGGGGCGGATCCGCGCCGGGGTGCTCGAGGACCAGTTCCAGACGCTCCTGCGCCGCGCCGGCGTCGCCGACCGGATGGATGCGCAGGGCGAGCTCCACGACGGCGTGACGCTCGCCATGGGCGAGCGCCGGCTGCGCATCGACCTCAGGGGCCTCACGGGGCGAACCGTCTGCATCTGGGGACAGACCGAGCTCACGCGCGACCTGTTCGCCGCGCGCGAGGCGCGCGGGGGCGCCGTGCTCGACGAGGCGGGCGAGGTTGCGCTCCACGACATCGAGGGCGAGCGGCCATGGGTGAGCTACCGCCGGCACGGGACGGAGGGCCGACTCGACTGCGACTTCGTCGCCGGCTGCGACGGCTATCACGGGGTCAGCCGCCGCTCGGCCCCGCCGGGGCGGATCGGGACGCGGGAGCTTGTGTATCCCTTTGGCTGGCTCGGCGTGCTGTCCGAGACGCCGCCCGTCGAGCGCGAGCTGATCTATTCCGCCCACGCGCGCGGCTTCGCGCTCTGCTCGATGCGCTCGCGCACGCTCAGCCGCTACTATGTCCAGGTGCCCGCCGACACGCATCCCGAGGCGTGGCCAGATGAGCGCTTCTGGAACGAGCTGAAAACCCGGCTGCCCGACGAGGTGGCCGCGCGTCTGGCCACCGGGCCCGCGGTCGAGAAATCGGTGGCGCCGTTGCGCAGCTTCGTCGCCTCGCCCATGCGCCACGGGCGGCTGTTCCTCGCCGGCGATGCGGCGCACATCGTGCCACCGACGGGCGCGAAGGGGCTGAACCTCGCCGGGTCGGACGTGCATTACCTCTCGGAGGCGCTGATCGCCTGGTACCGGGACGGCGACGCGAGCCCGCTCGAGGCGTATTCGGACCGGGCCCTGGGCCGGGTCTGGAAGGCGCAGCGCTTCTCGTGGTGGATGACGCGGCTCCTGCACAACTTCGACGACGACCCGCCCTTCGAGCGGCGGCTGAAGGAGGCGGAGTTCGACTACCTTGCCGGCTCGGAGGCGGCGCAGACCTCGCTGGCCGAGAACTATGTCGGGCTGCCATACTAGCGCCGCGCCCCCGTGCCCCCGTGCGGCCCTGACCGGCGCAGGGGCGCGGGCCGGAATTTTCGCACCGTGGAATATGCGATCCTCTTTGTATTTGCCCTGTGTGGGCGGTCTGTTAGATTTACCGCCATCGGTTGAGATTTGGCACGCGCGCTTCATTTTCGTTTGTGAATTTCCAGGCAACGCCCCGCGGGCGGCGGCGCAACATGCCGCCCACGGGGATGCCGGCTCTGGCGGCGTCACGCAGACCGTCGGGCCGCAGACGGTAGCGAAAGTGCGTGCAATGGGAGGAAAGGAATGACCGACACCACTGACACCACCGTGCAGGAAAAGCCGGCTTCGCGCCGCCAGTTCCTCAAGGGCGGTCTGGCCGCGTCTGCCGGCGCGGCGGCGCTCGCCGCACCCCAGGTCTCGCGCGCCCAGACCATGACACTCAGGATGCAGTCCTCCTGGGGCGCACAGGCCGTCTTCCAGGAGATGGCCCAGCAGTACGCCGATCGCGTCGAGAAGATGTCGGGCGGCCGGCTGAAGTTCGATCTCCTGCCCGCGGGCTCCGTGGTCCAGGCCTTCCAGGTGCAGGACGCGGCCCATGACGGTGTGATCGACGCCGCGCATACGGTGACCGCCTACTGGTACGGCAAGAACAAGGCCGCGTCGCTGTTCGGCACCGGGCCCGTCTTCGGCGCCGACGCGCACCAGATCCTCGCCTGGATGCATTATGGCGGCGGCAAGGAGATGTACCGCGAGCTCGTCCAGGACCAGCTCGGGCTCAACCTTGTCGGCTTCTTCTGCATGCCGATGCCGACCCAGCCGCTCGGCTGGTTCGACCGCCACATCGAGTCGGTCGACGACCTGCAGGGGCTGAAGTACCGCACGGTCGGCCTCGCCACCGACATCATGCAGGGCATGGGGCTCAGCGTGACGCAGCTTCCGGGCGGCGAGATCGTGCCGGCGCTCGAGCGCGGCGTGATTGAGGCGTTCGAGTTCAACAACCCGACCTCGGATCGCCAGTTCGGCGCCCAGGACGTCTCGAAGCACTACCATCTCGGCTCCTACCACCAGGCCGCCGAGTTCTTCGAGATCATCTTCAACAAGGACGTCTATGACGGCCTGGAGCCGGAGCTGCAGGCGATCCTCGAGTACGGCGCCGAGGCGGCGAACACCGCCAATTTCGGCATGGCGATGGACAAGTACTCCGCCGACCTGAAGTGGCTGCGCGAAGAGGCCGGCGTCAACGTCTACCGCACGGACGAGTCGATCATGGCGGCCCAGCTCGAAAGCTGGGACCAAGTGCTGGACGGCCTGCGCGAGGATCCCTTCTTCGACAAGGTGGTCCAGAGCCAGAAGGACTGGTCCGAGCGCGTGGCGTATTACTACCTCACCAACCAGGCCGACTACGAGCTGGCCTACCGGCACTACTTCCCGGACCAGCTGCCGGGCGCCAAGCCCGCTGCAGGGATGGAGACCTCGGAAGCGGCTTGCGATCCCGAGCTTCAGGCGCTGGGCGATGCCGTGAAGGCGTATGTCGGCCAGTGAGCCTTAAGCAAGATGTCGAACCGAAACTGGCGGAAGGGAAAACCCCTTCCGCCTTTTACCGGTGAGTGACCGATGGAAGGCACTATCCGCTTCATCGACAAGTTCAACGAGTGGTTCGCCAAGGCCTTCGCCTGGTGCATCATTCTCATGAGCTTCTTCATGGGCTACGAGGTGTTCGTGCGCTACGTCATGGGCGCCCCGACCTCCTGGGCCTTCGACCTCAGCTACATGATGTACGGCTCGCTGTTCATGATGGGCGGCGCCTACACGCTGGCCTGCAACGCACATGTGCGCGGCGATTTCCTTTACCGTCTGTGGTCGAACCGGACCCAGGCCAAGGTCGAGCTGGCACTTTACTTCATCTTCTTCTTTCCGGGCATCATCGCGCTGATCCTCGCGGGATGGAAATACGCCTACCGGTCGCTGCGCTTTCTCGAGGTGAGCGTGATGAGCCCGGCCAACGTGCCGATCTTCCAGTTCAAGCTGATCATCGTCGCCGCCGGGATCCTGATGCTGATCCAGGGCGTCGCCCAGGTGCTGCGCTGCATCCTGTGCATTCGGACCGGCGAGTGGCTCGGGTTCGAGCAGGACGTGGAGGAGCTGGAGGACTCCCTGCTCAGAGAGGCCGCGCAGCACGGACAGGAGCGTGCCGAAGAGTACAGCGGGAGGAGCGACCGGTCATGACCGAGCCGCAGGTCGCCATCATGATGCTGGGGGTTTTCATCCTCAGTATTTTCCTCGGCTTCCCGATCGCCTTCACCCTGATGGCGATGGGCGTGATGTTCGGCTACTGGGCCTATTACAATCCCGAGCGGATGTGGCGCTCCTACGACCGCGCCGTCGCCGAGAACGCCGACACCTGGACCCAATGGGATGCCTGGCTCGGCGGATTTTTCAACAACCGGATCTTCGATCTGTTCGTCAACCAGACCTACTCGGTGATGGCGAACGACGTGCTGACGGCGGTGCCGCTGTTCCTCTTCATGGGCTACATCGTCGAGCGCGCCAACATCGTCGAACGGCTGTTCGACACGCTCTACATCGTCGCGCGTCGGCTGCCCGGCGCCATGGCGGTGGCCTCGCTGATCACCTGCGCGCTGTTCGCCACCGCGAGCGGCATCATCGGCGCGGTGGTCACGCTCATGGGCCTGCTCGCTTTCCCGCCGATGCTGAGGGCACGCTACGACACCAGCTTCGCATCGGGCGTGATTTGCGCCGGGGGCTGCCTCGGCATCCTGATCCCGCCCTCGATCATGCTGATCGTCTATGCGGCGACCTCGAACGTCTCGATCGTGCGGCTCTACGCCGGGGCGCTGATCCCCGGATTCATCCTGGCCTCGCTCTACATCCTCTACGTCGTGGGCCGCGCCTGGCTGCAGCCGAGCCTGGCGCCGCGGCCGGCTAAGGAGGAGGTGGCGGACATCAGCTGGGGTGAGGTCATCCTGCGCCTGCTCACCTCGTTCTTCCCGCTGGCCTTCCTGATCTTCGCCGTGCTCGGCGCCATCCTGTTCGGCCTCGCGACGCCGACGGAGGCGGCGTCGATGGGGTCGCTCGGCGGCATGCTGCTCGCTGTCGTCTACCGGGCGATGACCTGGGACCGCCTCCGCGAATCCGTCTACCTGACGGTGCGCACCTCGGCGATGGTGTGCTGGCTGTTCGTCGGCTCGTGGACCTTCGCCTCCGTCTTCAGCTATCTCGGCGGCGAGAACCTGATCGAGGAATTCGTGGTCGGTCTCAACCTGTCGCCGCTGGTGTTCCTGATCACGGCGCAGATCATCATCTTCCTCCTGGGCTGGCCGCTCGAGTGGTCGGAGATCATCATCATCTTCGTGCCGATCTTCCTGCCGCTCCTGCCGCATTTCGGCATAGATCGGAAGAGCGTCG
>JBEPXW010000098.1:0-6341 GCA_041641715.1 Pseudomonadota bacterium | reverse complement strand
TTCGGCGGCGGCCGGAAGGCGAACGTGGGACGCAAGGAGTAGCGGCACCCGCGACCTCGCACGGGCCCGCGGCTCAGTCGTCGGCGCCGACGCGCCGGCGGATGCGCCATACGGACCACCAGACGAGCGCCACCACCAGCGGCACGGCGATCGCCGTGAGCGTGCCCTTGGGCACGCCGAGGCCTCCGGCGAACGGCGCCAGAACGTAGCCGGCGAGGCTGACGCCGTAATAGCTGATCGCGACGACGGAGAGGCCCTCGACCGTCTCCTGGAGACGCAGCTGCAGTGCCGCGCGGCGGTTCATCGAGGCGAGCAGCTCCTGGTTCTGCGCCTCGACCGCGACGCTGACGCGGGTGCGCAGGAGCTCGGCGGTGCGGCTCGCGCGGGTGGCGAGCTCCGTGAGGCGCCGCTGGGCGGCGTGGCAGGTGCGCATGGACTGCTCGAAGCGCCGCGTCATGAACTCGGAGAAGAGCTGGCGGCCGGCCATGCGCTCCTCGCGCAGCATGGCGATGCGCTCGTGCACGATGGCCTGGTAGGCGTCGCCGGCGCCGAAGCGGAAGGCGGTCGAGGCCGCGATGTCCTCGATGTCGGCCGAGACCGCGGTGAGACGGTCGAGCAGCTCGGACTCGCCGGGCCCTTCCCGGCCCCTGGCGGCCTGGGCGACCAGCGCGCTCAGCTCGCGCTCGATGCCGTTGAGCCGCCCCGCGGTCTCGCGCGCCACGGGCAGCGCCAGCATGGCCAGCGTGCGGTAGGTCTCGATCTCGATGAGGCGCTGGACGACGCGGCCGATGCGGCGCGGGCCGGCCTGGCCGTGCACGACCACGGCGAAGCGCGAGAAGCCGTCCGCGCCGACGCGGAAGTCTCCCGCGGCCAGCGCGTTGCCGTCGATGACGCGGGCGCAGGCGAGGCTTTCGCGGGCGAGCATGTCGCGGAGATCGCGGTCGAGGATCGCCACGGCGGCCTCCTCGCTCTCGACCCGCACTGCCTCCACCTCGATGGCGGCCAGCACGGCGCCGGGCGCGGTGGCGAGCCAGTCCTCGGGGAAGCGCCCCGCCAACTCGCCGGCGAAGAGGGACCGGGCCAGGCCCTCCTCGTAGAGCGTGTAGGAGACGAACTCGGTGTGGCGCTCCCATTTCAGGCGGAAGCCGCCGAGGTCGGCGAGGTACTGGCTGGCCTCCTCGGGCGGATGCTCGCCGGAGGAGCCGTCCCCGGACCCGCCCCCGGACCCGCCCCCTTGGCGGTCGATGAAGTCGAGGAGATGGGCGCGGTCGGCCGCCATGTCGCGCCGGTGCGCGTCGTCGGGCGCCTTCACGGCGAGGAAGACGGCGCGCCCCGGCGCCTCGAGCTCGGGCGCCGGCCGGGCGTGCAACTCGTCCGTCAGTGCCCGGCGCTCCGGATGGTCGTCGAGCACGCCCCTGATCATGCGTCAGCCCTCCGCGGATGCCCTCGGCGCCCTTCTAGCGCGGCGCGCGGGTCAGCAAAAGGCGAGGCGGAAGCCGGGCAGGTCGAGGCCCTCGACGCGCGTCTCCCAGACCTCGCCCGGCGCGACCGGAAAGGCGCGCGTCACCGTGCCGGTGGTGACCAGCTCGCCGGCGGCGAGCGGCGGGTTCGCCGGGTCGTCGGCGAGGAGCGCGACGAGGGCGGCGAGCGCGGCGAGCGGGCCGTCCAGCACGTTGCGCGCATGGCCGGTGTCGACGGCCTCCCCGTCGCGGACGAGGGTGACGGTGAAGTCGGCGAGCGCCGCGCGCCAGCGCGCCGCCTCGCCGGGGGCCACCGTGCGGCGCGGGCCGAGGAGATAGGCGCCGTGGAGCGCGTTGGCGGCGACCGTGTCGGCGGCCTCGAAGCGCCAGCCGGGGAAGATCGACTGGACGATCTCGATCCCGTGCGCGACCCAGCCGACGCACGCCATGAGCGCGGCCTCGTCCATGCCCGGCTCGGGGGCGCGGGCGAGGCCGAAGGCGATCTCGGGCTCGATTCTCGGCTCGCACATGGGCGCGAGGTCGAAGGCGGCGCGGGCGGGGTCGACCTCGCCGACGGTGGTGTCGAAGAGGTCGCCCCAGATCGGCGCGAAGACACCGTATTCCGGCCAGATCGTGCGGTTGGTGAAGCCGAGCTTGCGCCCCACCGGCCGCGCGCCGGCATCCGTGCGCAGGCGCCGGAGCTCGGCCGTGACGCGGTAGGCGGCGGCGAGGTCGAAGCCGGGGACCCGGCCCGTGAAGGGCGGTTGCTGGGTGCGGGTTTCGAGCGCCCCGACGACCTCGGCCGCGAGGGCGGCGGGGTCCGGCGTCGCGGTCGCGGATGGTCGGGTCATGGCGCCCCCTCGTCGCGCTGGCCTCCCCGATCCTTAACCGAGAGCCGCGCAAAAGCGAAGGGGCCGCGCCGCGGCGGCCCCTTCTCGCCCTGTGACCGGGCGCGCGACGGCTCAGGCGGACTTGACGTCGACCCGCCTGACCCGGGCCCTGGCCTCCTCGGACTGCGGCAGCTTCACGCTCAGCACGCCGTTTCTGAAGGTGGCCTCGGCCTTCTCCGTGTCGACGCCCGGCGGCAGCGGGATCGAGCGGTGGACGGCGCCGTAGGACCGCTCGGAGAGGTAGAAGCCCTTCTTCGAGTCCTGGCGCTCGACCTTCTTCTCGCCCTTCACCGAGAGGACGTCGTCGGTGAGCGTCACCTCGATGTCGTCCTCATTGAGGCCCGGCAGCTCGAGGGTCACCTCGACGCCGTCGTTGGTCTCAACCACGTCGGCCCGCGGCATCGCGCCGTTCCACGGGAAGCCGAAGCCGAAGGCGCCGTCCCCCGTGCTCGGGACGCCGGCGCCCGAGGCCCCGGTCTCGGAGCGGGCGAAGCCGGGCATCGACCGGTTCATGCGGCTCCAGAAGCTCTCGAACGCGCGGTTCATCTCTTCCTGGAGCTGCGCGACCGGGTGGCTCTCGCGGCCCTCGGTCTCGGCGGAGCCGCCGCCGCGCGCCCAGGGAATCAGGTCCTTGATCTGCATGGTCTCACCTCCTCAGTGAGCCTTGGTTCGTGTGGCATTCCGCCTCCGGCCCGGCGAGGCCGCGCACGCCGCGGCCCCGCCTTCGTCACGGGCCTTGCCGGCGGAAAGGGGGCCGCCTCAGGCGGCCTTCACCTCGATCCGCTTCGGCTTGGCGGGCTCGGCCTTGGGCAGCTCCAGCATCAGCACGCCGCTCTGCACCGCGGCCTTGATGTTCGCCTCGTCGATCTCGTCGGAGAGCGAGAAGACGCGCTCGTAGTCGCCCTCCTCGTACTCCGCATAGGCGAGGCGATAGCCCTCGGGCGTCTTGCGCTGGCGGCGGCCGCGGATCGTGAGCACGCGCTTCTCGAGCGTGATGTCCACGTCATCCTGCCCGACGCCGGGCATGTCCACCGCGATCACCACGCCGCCCTCCGTCTCGCAGATGTCCGTGAACGGACGGAAGACGGGATGGCCGCGGGTGGTCTCGCCCGCCATCTCGGCATTGCCGTTGCCCTGGGACTGGTTCTTCTTCACGACATCCTGGGTCATGGTCGCACCTCCTTTCGCTCCAGCGGTCACGCCGATTTCACCGCGATGCGACGCGGACGGTCCTCCGCGGGACGCTGAAGCTCGATCTCGAGCACGCCGTCCCGGAAGCGCGCCTCGACGCTCTCGGCGTCGACGCGGAACGGCAGGCGGATCGTGCGGGCGAACTTGCCCGTCGGCCGCTCGCGCAGGTGCCAGACGGCCTTCTCGCCCACCTCGGGGGCGGACCGCTGGCCAGAGATGGTCAGCGTGTCCTCCTTGACCTGGATGTCGATGTCATCCGCCTTGAACCCGGGCAACTCGGCGGTCAGCGCGATGCTGTGCTCGCCCTGCCACATGTTCACGGCCGGGAACCCCGCCTGGGCATAGCCCGCGCTCCGCGGCACGAAGGCGCGGTCGAACTCGTCCTGCAGGCGGCGCATGGCCGCGAACGGGTCACGGAAGAAAGGATCGCGCGTGAATGCGCTGGTCGGATAGAGCGCCATGTCGGCCTCCTTCTCTCGGTTGCGACTCCTTCGAAGCTCGCGAGGACCCGCCTCCGCATTCAGCCGCGAGGCACGTCCCCGGAACGCCGTCGGGGCGCGAGAGAAAGGGCGGACTCGGCTCGGGCGCCTGGGCGGCCGGCGGGAGCCTTGCGCCGGTGGCACACGCTCCCCTTCGAACGACTTGGCGTCGACCCCCGATCTGGCGGGCCGTCGCTGATCTGCCTCACGAGCCGGATCAGCCATTTCGTCCCGGAACCCTGAACGGCGTTCCACCCGGGGAGATAGGAAGCGGACATGGCCCTGTTCAAGAGGGGGCCGCCCGTATTTGGCAACGGGCGGTGACCCCTCTCACATGTTGGGGTAATTCGGCCCGTCGCCGCCCTGCGGCGTGACCCAGGTGATGTTCTCGCTCGGGTCCTTGATGTCGCAGGTCTTGCAGTGCACGCAGTTCTGGAAGTTGATCTGGAATCGCGGGTTCGAGCCGTCGTCGTCGCGCACCACCTCGTAGACCCCGGCCGGGCAGTAGCGCTGCGCCGGCTCGGCATATTGCGGCAGGTTGGTGCCGATCGGGATCTCCGGGTCGGTGAGCCGGAGGTGGCACGGCTGGTGCTCCTCGTGGTTGGTGAAGGAGTAGGCGACATTGGTCAGCCGGTCGAAGCTGAGCACGCCGTCGGGCTTCGGGTACTCGATCGCCGGGTGGTCGCGCGAGAGGCCGGTGCAGGCCGGGTCGGACTTGCCGTGCTTCCATGTGCCGAGCGGGTTCCAGCCGGTGAGATTGGCGCACCACATATCGAAGCCGCCGAGCCCGAGCGAGGCGGCCAGCCCCATCTTCGACCAGACCGGCTTGACGTTGCGGACGGGCCTGAGGTCCTTGCCGATCGGGCCCTCGCGCACCACCGCCTCGTAATCCGTCAGCTCATCCGATGCGCGGCCCGCCTGCAGCGCCTCCCAGGCCGCCTCGGCGGCCGCCTTGCCCGAGAGCATGGCGTTGTGGTTGCCCTTGATGCGGGGGACGTTAACCATGCCGGCGGAGTCGCCGAGGAGCGCGCCGCCCGGGAAGGTCAGCTTCGGCAGCGACTGCCAGCCGCCCTCGACGATGGCGCGCGAGCCGTAGGCGACGCGCTTGCCCCCCTTCAGCACCTCGGCGATCATCGGGTGGTGCTTGAAGCGCTGGAACTCCATGTAGGGGTAGAGGTGCGGGTTGGCGTAGTTCAGGTGGACGACGAAGCCGACATAGACCTGGTTGTTCTCGAAGTGGTACATGAACGACCCGCCGCCGGCATTGCGGCCCAAGGGCCAGCCCATGGTGTGCGTGACCTGGCCTTGGGCATGGTTGGCGGGGTCGACCTCCCAGAGCTCCTTGAGGCCGATGCCGTATTTCTGCACGTCCGCCTCCGCCTCGAGCCCGTAGCGCTTCAGCACCTGCTTCGAGAGCGAGCCGCGCACACCTTCCGCCAGGAAGACGTACTTGCCGTGCAGCTCCATGCCGGGCTCGTAAGAATCGCCCTTGCTGCCGTCGGGATTCAGGCCGAATTCGCCGGCGACGACGCCCTTGACCTCGCCGTTCGGCCCATAGACGACCTCCGAGCAGGCCATGCCGGGGAAGAGCTCGACGCCGATCTCCTCGGCCTGGGTCGCCATCCAGCGGCAGACATTGCCCATGGAGACGATGTAGGTGCCGTGGTTGCTCATGAGCGGCGGCATCAGGAAGTTCGGCATGCGGATCTGCCCGTGCTCGCCGACGATGTAGAAGCGGTCCTCGGTGACCTCGGTCACCAGCGGCGCACCCTTCTCCTGCCAGTCCGGGATGAGCGCGTCGAGGCCGGAGGTGTCGAGCACCGCGCCCGAGAGGATGTGCGCGCCGACCTCCGAGCCTTTCTCGAGCAGCACCACCGAGACGTCGTCGCCGCCGAGCTGCTTCAGCCGGATCGCGGCGGCGAGGCCCGCGGGCCCGGCCCCGACGATCACCACGTCGTATTCCATCGACTCGCGTTCGGCCTCGGCCATGGCTCGCACCTCCCCTTGCCGGAAGCGCATGGTGAGGGCGCCCGGCGATTGTTGCCTTGCGAAACGTATCGCGCGGTTTTCGCGGGCGTCAACGCAGGTGACGGCCGCGCCGGGGCGGGCTAGGTTCCCGGCATGGCGGAGCCCAGGGACAAGACGCGGGCGATGGCGGAGGCGCTGGCCCTCCAGCTCGACCTCGGCGCCGACGAGGCGATCGGCGAGGCGCCGGTCGACCGCTTCGAGGAGAGCCGCCCGCCCGAAAAGGCGGCTTCGGATAGGACGGGAGCGCCCGCCGCGCCGCCGCGGCCCGCGCGCTCGGCCGCCGCGCGGGCCGA
>JBEPXW010000097.1:0-6440 GCA_041641715.1 Pseudomonadota bacterium | reverse complement strand
CATCCCCTTGCCGCTCATCAAGGGCGAGAAGATCCGCCAGTGGCAGATCCTCAACCACCTCGCGCGCGACTGGGACGTGCATTTCGGCTGTCTGGTCGACGATGCCGAGGACTGGGACCATGCCGAGGCCGTGCGCGCCGTTTGCAGCGATACCTGCTTCGTCAATCTCGACCGGCGGCTCGCCAACCTCGCCTGTACGCGCGGCCTCCTGACCGGCGATCCGCTCAGCGTCACCTTCTTCCGCGATCGCGGCCTTGCGCGCTGGGTCGCCGGCGCCTGGATCAGTCTTCCCGTCTACTTCCTCATGACTGCCGCCAACTGGCTGCTGATCGTGGCCTCTGCCTTCCTCTGGCTGCGGCGCGGCGCCCTTTTGGTGCTGCGCCGCCGGTCCTTTGCCGGCGGCGCACTGCACGCAAAGCGGGGCCGCCGGATCGAGCTCGAGCCGGCGCACTGCGATTTCTTCACCGCATTCCACGCAATAGCCATAATCCCCCGCGTCCATCCGGGCGAGGGCCGCGGCGATCCGGTTCAACTCTCCCGCTCGCCGGCGCGAGGTCGCCTTCGCCATGGCCTGGACCTGGAGCGCATCCATCCTGCTCAGCCTTCCGACGGACTGCTGGTCGAGCTCCACCGGCTCCCGCGTCGCCGAAGTGGCATCGTCGTCGGCACGGATCTCGTTGGCGAGCTTCAGCAACGCTTCGTGCAATTCCGTGAGCTTCGCCGCGTCCATCGGTGGAAATCTCTCCTTGCCGCGTCTATTTCGATTTCAGATGATTGCGCCCGGTGGCGCAAGGGCAGAGCGGAGAGCCGCTGATGGCATCAGAGTCGAAGCCCAAGACCGATCTCAAGGCGCGTGACCTCAAGGCGGTCGATCCTGTCTGGCACCAGATGCGCGAGGAGGCCGAGGCGCTCGCGGCCGAGGAGCCGTTCATGGCGAGCATCGCGCATTCGGTCGTGCTGCACCATGACACGCTCGAGCGCGCGCTCAGCTACCGCATTGCGCAGAAGCTCTCCTCGGCCGAGATGTCGCCGCTGTTGCTGCGCGAGATGGCGGACAACGCGTATGCCGCGGAGCACAGCATGGGCGCGGCGGCGCGGGCGGACATTATCGCGGTCTACGACCGCGACCCGGCCTGCCACCGGATGATCCAGCCTCTGCTATACTTCAAGGGCTTCCTGGCCCTGCAGGCCTACCGTCTGGCGCATCACCTCTGGACGACCGGGCGCAAGGACCTGGCGCTGTTCCTGCAGATGCGGAGCTCGGAGGTGTTCAGCATCGACATCCACCCGAACGCCCGGGTCGGGCGGGGCATCATGATCGACCATGCGCACAGCATCGTGATCGGCGAGACTGCGATGGTCGGCGACGATGTCTCGATGCTGCACAGCGTGACGCTCGGCGGGACCGGCAAGGAGCGCGGCGACCGTCACCCGAAGATCGGCGACGGAGTGCTCATCGGGGCCGGCGCCAGTGTCCTCGGCAATATCAAGGTCGGCAACTGCGCCAGGATCGCGGCGGGTTCCGTGGTTCTGCAGGACGTGCCGGAGAAGAAGACCGTCGCGGGCGTGCCCGCGCGGATTGTCGGCGAAGCCGGATGCGAGCGGCCCTCCCACTCCATGGACCACCGCGTCACGGGCTGATTTCCGCGGCCGATTTCCATTTCGGATGACGTAGGGCTCGGGCCTCGCCGCCTCCCGGCGAGGCCCTGATGTCGTGGCGTTCAGGCGATCGCCCTGCGGCGGCGGCCCTCGCGGCGCCCGCGTGCACCGCCCTGCTCGCCCTCCGATGGCGGCTTGTTGAAGCGGATCCAGTCGGCACCGTGGGGGTCGTTGCTCATCAGGAGGTTCGCCGCGCGGATGGCCTCCATTTCGCTCGACGGCGTCGACCGCCGCAGCCCCAGGCCGAGCAGGGGCGCGAGGGTGTCGAGGTCCAGCGCCTCCGTGTCCGGCAGCGGCACCCCGGCGGCGCGCAGCGCGGACAGGCGCTCCTCGATCTTCGCGTCGCTGATTCCCGGCTGCACGGGATTCATGATGGCTGAGGTCATGCCGGCCGTGATGGCCATCGGCAGGAACGCCTTGTTGATGCCGTGCCGGTTCGGCAGGCCGAACGAGATGTTCGAGGCACCGCAGGTCGTGTTGACGCCCAGTTCCTCGCGCAGGCGGCGGACGAGCGAGAAGACCTGCTTGCCGGCCGTCCCCATCGCGCCGATCGGCATGACGAGCGGGTCGACCACGATGTCATGCGCCGGAACCCCGAAATCCGCGGCCCGCTGGACGATCTTTCGCGCCACCTCGAAGCGCACGTCCGGGTCCTCCGAGATGCCGGTGTCGTCGTTGGAAATCGCGACGACGGGGACGTTGTATTTCTTGACCAGGGGCAGAACGTACTGGAGCCGCTCCTCCTCGCCCGTCACCGAGTTCACGAGCGGGCGTCCCTCGCACGCATCGAGCCCCGCTTCGAGCGCGGCGGGGACCGAGCTGTCGATGCAGAGCGGAACGCTCACGAGGCCCTGCACCAGCTCGATGAGCTGGCGCATCAGCGGCGGTTCTGTTTCGTTGGGGTTGGGGTTCGAGTTGTAGACCACGCCCGCATTTACATCGAGCATGGTGGCGCCGCAGGCGACCTGCTCGCGGGCGTCCTTCTCCACCGTCGAGAAATCGCCCGCCTCGAGCTGGGCGGCCAGCTTCTTGCGCCCGGTCGGGTTGATGCGCTCGCCGATCACGCAGAAGGGCTGGTCGAAGCCGATGATTACGGTGCGGGTCTTGGACTCGACGATGGTTCGGGTCATGTGGGGACGTCTCCTCGGAAAATGTCGGCCTGCGCCGTTGTGTTTGCCTTGCCAGGCATATCTGCGTGCCCGGCGCTCTTCTCTGCCCTGCAAGCGGGCCCGCTCCCTGCCGGCGAATCCTCGAACGAGCCCGGGTCGGGCTCGAGTCCCGCCCGTCGCGCGCGCCTTGTCAGGCGCTCGTCTCGGCCCAGCCGTCGTTCGCGATCAGGGCCTTGATCCGCTCCGAATCGAAGGCCTGCTCGAGCCGCTCGGCCTCCGCCCCCGCCAATGCCTCCGGGTCGCCTTCGATCTCGACCGGCGCGCCGCGTCGCCACTCCGCGAGGTAGGCGTCCGCGTCGCGCGCACCGACCTTCATGGCGCACCGGTCGATCGCCTGCTCGAACCGCTCGGGCAGCTGGCGCTTCGCCACCGCGCGACCCTTCCTGACGATAACCTGTGCCGGGATGTCCCGCCAGTAGACGATCGTCAGTTGCGCCATGGCCGCTCTCCCGTCCCTCGATGGACGGCCCCTAGATAGACGAGCCGTGCGTCCGTGAGCGCAAATTTTCGACGTGACGCGCGATATCCGTGACACCGCTTGCCGCGGCGGAGCCTAGCAGGCCGCCGGCGGCGGCCGCAAAGGCTCCTTTCGGGCTTGATGTGCCAACTTTCCCCAATATCCTGACCGGACGGGCGAAATCGCGATGGTTGGCGAGGCCGCCGAGGAGGCGGACGCCGGCGTCGCAGAGGCGGCTCTCGGGAAGGGGCGGAGGCATGACGTCGGGATCGGCGGCGCCACGGGCCGCACCACGGATCAGCTTTGAGTTCTTTCCGCCGAAGTCCGCCCGGGCGAGCATGACGCTCTGGGACTCGGTGCAGCACCTCGCGCCGCTCTTGCCCGACTTCGTCTCCGTCACCTACGGCGCCGGCGGCACCACCCGCGACCGCACGATGGCGGCCGTCCTCGCGATCCGCGACTGCGCGGGCCTCGACGTGGCCGGGCACCTGACCTGCGTCGGCGCCACGCGCGAGGAGGTGCTGCGCGTGGCCCGCAGCTACGCCAAGCTCGGGTGCCGCCGGATCGTCGCGCTCCGCGGCGACCCGCCCCGCGGCGAGGGCCGGTTCACGCCGCACCCCGAGGGCTTTCCGGGCTCCGTTGAGCTCGTCTCGGCCCTGGCCGAGCTCGGCCAGTTCGAGCTCCGGGTCGCCTGCTACCCGGAGGTTCACCCAGAGGCCGCCAGCCCCGCGGCCGACATCGATCACCTGAAGCGCAAGCTCGACGCCGGCGCCGCCGGGGCCATCACCCAGTTCTTCCTCGACAACGCGCATTTCTACCGTTTCCGCGACGCCTGCGCGGCTGCCGGCATCCATGCCCCCATCGTCCCGGGCATCCTGCCGATCGAGAACTTCGACCGGATGGTCAACTTCGCTAGGTGGTGCAAGGCCGGGGTTCCCGACTGGATGTTCGACGCCTACGACGCCGTCGAGGACGAGGCAGCACACGACCGGCTCTCCGTCGAGATCGCCACGCGCCAGTGCGCGGAGCTCCTTGCGAACGGCGTGAGCGATCTGCACTTCTACACGCTGAACAAGTCCCACCTCGTCTTCGAGACCTGCCGCGCCATCGGCATCGCGCCACGACCCGCCGGGGCCGCGGCCGGGGCCGGCTGAACCGCCCGCCCGCCCCTTGCCGTGTCGCGCCGGGACGCCTAGAGCTAGGTGCGGCAGGACAAGAAGTGCGAAGGTGCGCGGTGAAGACGAGTCCGAACACGGCCGGCAGCGACGACCGCGGGGCCGCCCGACGGCCCCGTCCCGCCGCGCCGCCGGAGGGCATGCCGCCCATCGCCGCCCTGGATCTCGGTACGAACAACTGCCGCCTGCTCGTGGCGCGGCCCGAGGGCGAGGGCTTCGTCGTCATCGACGCCTTCTCCCGCTCGGTCCATCTCGGCGAGGGCGTCGGCAGCTCCAACACGCTCTCCGCCGCCGCCCAGGACCGCGCGCTCAAGGCGCTGCGCATCTGCGCCTCGAAGCTGCGCCGTCACGGGGTCAGGGATGCCCGCATCGTCGCCACCGAGGCCTGCCGCCGCGCCGGCAACGCGGCCGAGTTCATGCGCCGCGTCGGACGCGAGCTCGGCCTGCGCTTCGAGGTCATCTCGGCCGAGGAGGAGGCGCGCCTCGCCGTCGCCGGCTGCGCACCGCTCCTTGACGAGGAGGCCGAGCACCTGCTGGTCTTCGACATCGGCGGCGGCTCGACCGAGCTCATCTGGGTCGACATGGCGCGCACCCCGCCGAGCCGGCGCGTCAGCCTGATCCGCGCGCTCGCGCCCTCGGGGCGCAACGGCTCCGAGGACGCCCATGCCCGGGCCGCCGCGGCGCACATCGCCGACTGGATCTCGATCCCGCTCGGCGTCTCGACCCTGCACGAGCGCCATGCCGCGGTCGCCGATCCAGCCGCCCGGTTCTCGGCCATGTCCGAGGACTTCGCGCGGCAGCTCGCCTCCTTCGGCCTCTGCCGCACGCCCGAGCGCGATGCGCTGACGGAACGGCTCCAGATCATCGGGGTCTCCGGCACGCCGACCACCTTCGGCGCCATGCATCTCGGGCTGCGCGTCTATGACCGGCGGCTGGTCGACGGGCTCTGGCTGCCCCGCAAGGCCGCCGCCGAGGTGGCCGAGCGGCTGGTCGCGACTGCCGCGGGCCGCCCCGACCCGGTGGCGCCGGGGAGCGGGCGGTCGCATCTCATGCTGTCGGGCGCGGCCATCCTGACGACGATCCTCTCCGTCTGGCCCGTGGAGCGCATGCGGGTCGCCGACCGCGGCCTGCGCGAGGGGATGCTCTACGGCCTCCTCCATCGGCGCCGGCTCGCGGCGGAATGACCCGCGGCAAGCGCGGCGGGGGCCGGGGCGACCGCTCGCTCCGGGTGCGCGTCCGGACCGCGAAGGGGCGCAAGCAGTCCTCCACCCGCTGGCTCCAGCGCCAGCTCAACGACCCTTACGTCCAGCGCGCCGGCAAGGAGGGCTACCGCAGCCGCGCCGCCTTCAAGCTGGCCGAGATCGACGACCGCTTCCGTTTCCTCGTCCCCGGCGCGCGCGTCGTCGACCTCGGCTGCGCCCCCGGCGGCTGGTGCCAGGTGGCGGCGCAGCGGGTCAACGCGACCGGCGAGAAGGGCGGCAAGGCGTGCGGCACTGTCCTCGGCGTCGACATCGAGGAGGTGGAGCCGATCGCGGGCGTTGCCCTCATGCGGCTGGATTTCCTCGACGAGGGCGCCGACGAGGCGGTGAAGGCCCGCCTCGGCGGCGCCGCGGACGTGGTGCTCTCCGACATGGCGGCCCCCGCGACCGGGCACCGCCAGACCGATCATCTGAAGATCGTGGCACTGGCCGAGGCGGCAGCCGAGCTCGCCTTCGACGTGCTGGCGGAGGGAGGCGCTTTCGTGGCGAAGGTCCTGCACGGCGGCACGGAGGGCGATCTGCTGGCGCTCCTGAAGCGCCGCTTCGAGAAGGTCCAGCACGTCAAGCCGCCGGCGAGCCGGCAGGACTCGGCCGAGATGTACGTGGTGGCGACCGGCTACCGGCCCGGGGGGCCCGCATGAGTCTCGCGCGAATTCCGCTGCCCGGACCTTGCGGCCCGCGCGAGTGCCGCGGGCCGCTTGGCGTCGAAAGTACCGCTTAC
>JBEPXW010000096.1:0-6467 GCA_041641715.1 Pseudomonadota bacterium | reverse complement strand
CACGAGAAGGCGCGCGAGCTGATGCGCGTGGTCGGCCTCGCTCCCGAGGCGCTCGACCGCTTCCCGCACCAGTTCTCCGGCGGCCAGCGCCAGCGCCTCTGCATCGCCCGGGCGCTCGCCATGGAGCCGCGCGTGCTGATCGCCGACGAGGCCGTCTCCGCCCTGGATGTGTCGGTGCAGGCGCAGGTGCTGGACCTGCTGGCGCGGGTGCGCGAGCAGTTCGACCTCGCGATGCTCTTCATCACCCACGATCTCAGGGTGGCGGCGCAGATCTGCGACCGGATCATGGTGATGCACAACGGCGTGGTGGTGGAGCAGGGCCAGACCCGCGAGGTCTACACCAGCCCGCGCCACGACTACACCAAGTCGCTCCTCGCGGCGGCGCCGGGGCGCGATACGGCGTTTCTCACCGAGGCGTGAGGCGGGATTCCCGTTCCGCCCTCCCGGCCAAGGGGCTGGCATAATGCCCGGGCTCGACCCGGGCATCCAGTGGCAGCGGGGTCGGGTTCCCAGGATTTCCGGGTCAAGCCCGGCAATGACCAGAAAGGGGATGTTACGGCAGCCGCGCGAGAAAGCGGGCGAACGGGCAAATTTGTTAAGTGTTTTATATCAATAATATAGACCCCCCGTCCAAATTTGGACGGGGGGTCAGGTCGCCGATCGGGCGGCTACTCCTCCTCGATCTCGTCGACGGAGTCGGCATTGAGCTGGCCGTAGTTCTGCTCACCGACCTTCTTGTAGAGATCGAGCTGGGTCTCGAGGAAGTCGATGTGGCCCTCCTCGTCGCCCATCAGCTTCTCGAACAGCTTCATCGAGATGTAGTCGCCGGCCTTGTAGCAGGTGTCGCGCGACTCCTTGTAGAGGTTGCGCGCCTCGACCTCGGCCTCGAGGTCGCATTCCAGCACCTCCTTAACGGTCTGGCCGATGCGGAGCGGGTTGAGGGTCTGAAGATTCGGGTGGCCCTCGAGAAACAGGATGCGCTCGACCAGCTCATCGGCGTGGTGCATCTCCTCGATCGACTCCTCGCGCCACTTCTTGGCGAGCTTGCCGAAGCCCCAGTCGTCCATCATGCGATAGTGCAGCCAGTACTGGTTGACCGCCGTCAGCTCGTGCTTGAGCGCCGCGTTGAGCGCCTCGATGACCTTCTTGTCACCCTTCATCCGTCACTCCTCCCTCGATCGGCCCGCGCAGTGTGCGCAACTCTTCCGGAAAGTCGTCGACCGGGACGGCCGTGTTCTCGTCCACCTGCATCCGGGCGACGAACAGCGTTATGCAGCCGCCGCATTCTGGCCGCTTGCCCAGCGCGCGGTAGACCTTGCCCGGCGTGATGATCGTATCCGGATCCGCCGCGCGCATCCAGGCGATCGCACGACGGATGTCCTCGGAGCTGATCACGGCGCAGGAGCAGACGATCATCGGCAGGCTTCCCCGGTCTTCGAACCGCGCTTAGCAGAGTCGCCCGGCGAACGCCAGCGACCGCCCGGCCACTGACCTCATTTAGGAACGGGCCGCCGCCACCGGAAGGGCGTGCTCACAGCTCGTCCACAGCGGGCAGCGAGGCGAGGGCCTGGCGCGGCGCATCGGACCGGAGTCGGCGCCGCGATGGCGCAGGAGGTCGAACCCCGGCCGCTCCGGCAACCGTGATGGCCGGCCGGTGGAAAAGCCGGGGCGCCTCCGCTAGAGTTCTTCGGCAATTCGCGCCTTCGGTCGAAGTTTTATCCGGGACGGTGGCATGAGGTCGGTCAGGGAATGGCTCGAGGCGATCGGCCTCGAGGAATATTTCCAGCGCTTCGCCGACCACCGAATCAGCATGGACGTGCTGCCGGACCTCGGCGAGGCGGATCTCGAGAAGCTCGACATCCCCCTCGGCGACCGCAAGCGGCTGATGCGCGCGATCACGCAACTCCGCGCGGAGGAAGAGCTCGCTGCGGCCGTTGCCGAAGAGGAGGGTTCGGCCGACCTGAGAGCGCCGGGGCAGCTGCGCCAGATCACGGTCTGTTTCATCGATCTCGCGGGCTCGACCGAACTCGCCGCCGAGCTCGATCTCGAGGAATACAAGGACCTGATCCGCAGCTATCACCTGACCTGCGCCCGGCTGGTCAGCGCCCATGGCGGCTACGTCGCCCAGTATGCCGGGGACGGGGTGATGGCGTATTTCGGCTATCCGCGCGCCAAGGAGGACGACCCCGAGCGCGCCGTGCTGGCGGGGCTCGCGATCGTGCGCGACGTGTCCGCGATCGCCGCGGGCCAGACGCGCCGCCTTGCCGCCCGGGCCGGTATCGCCACGGGGCAGGTGCTGATCGGCGAGCTGACCTATGGCGGCAACGACGGCATGAGCTCGGCGATGGGCGAGATCCCGAACCTCGCCGCGCGACTGCAGGCGCTCGCCGAGCCGGGCCAAGTGATGATCGCGGAGTCCACGCGTCGCCTCCTTGGCACTCATTTCGTCTGCGAGGATGCCGGCCGCCATGTCTTGAAGGGATTCCGCGACCCGGTGCCCGTCTGGCGCGTCGCCGGGGTCGAGATATCGAGCTCGCGCTTCGAGGCGCGCCAGCGCGGCAGCTGGACCGCCTTCGTAAACCGCGAGGAGGAGATGGGGCTGCTCGGGCGGCGCTGGGAGCGGGCGCGGGTCGGGCACGGCAACGCCGTGCTGCTGTCGGGTGAGCCGGGGATCGGCAAGTCTCGCCTCGCCCGCGAGCTCGCCAATCTGGTGGCGGGCGAGCCGCACAAGCGGCTGCAGTTCCAGTGCTCGGCGCACAACATGGGAAGCACGCTCTATCCGATCACGGCGCATCTCGAATACGCGTGCGGCTTCGCCACGACGGACACGCCGGCGGAGAAACTGGAGAAGCTGCAGGGCCTCTTATCGGACTCCGAGGAGGATATGCGCGACCTGCCGCTCTTCGCCAAGCTCATGTCGCTGCCTCTCGAGAATGGCGGGACGGAGGTCGCCCGCATGTCCGGCCCGAAGCTGCGCGAGGCGACTCTGGAGGCGCTGATCCGGCGGATGTTCCGGCTGGCCGCGGAGCACCCGCTCCTGGTGATCTTCGAGGACCTGCACTGGATCGACCCGACCACGCAGGAGCTGCTCGACCTGTTCATCGAGCGGATCGCCGGGAGCCGGATCCTGCTGCTGTGCACCTTTCGGCACGAGTACCGCGCGCACTGGCTCGGCCTGCCGCACGTCACGCGGATCGAGGTGAACCGGCTCGACCAGGAGCACTCCTCGGCGATTGTGGCGGGCCTGATGGAGGGCCGAGCGCGCCTCGACGCCGCCATCGACGCCATCGTCGAGAAGACCGACGGGGTGCCGCTCTTCATCGAGGAGCTGACCAAGGCCGCCCTCGAGTCGGCCACGGTCGAGGGCCCCTCGCGCAGCCCGCCGCGCAAGGGCCGCGAGGATCCGCTGGCGCTGCCCTCGACACTGAAGGACTCGCTGATGGCGCGGCTCGACCGGCTGCCGCTGGCCGAGAAGGTGATGCCGGTTGGCGCGGCGATCGGGCGCAGCTTCTCCTATCGGGTGCTTGCCGCCGTCACGGGGCTCGACCGGGGCGTGCTGGTGCCGGCGCTGACCCAGCTTGTCGATGCCGAACTGCTGTTCCAACGGGGCGAGGCGCCCGACGCCATCTACACCTTCAAGCACGCGTTGGTGCAGGACGTCGCCTACGAGACCGTGCTCAAGAGCCGCATGCGCGAGCTGCACGCGCGCATCGCCGCGACCATCGAGGAGAGCTTCCCCCAGGTCGCCGAGAACCAGCCCGAGGTGGTGGCGCACCACTACGCGGAGGCCAGCCTCCCCCGCCACGCCCTGCCCTACTGGGAGCGCGCGGCAAACCAGGCGACGGCCCGCTCGGCGAACATCGAGGCGATTGCCCATCTCGAAGCGGCGCTCAAAGAGAACGAGCGCGAGACGGACGCCGAGGCGCGAGCAGCCACCGAGATGCGGTTGCGCGAGAAGCTTTGCGTGCCGCTCGAGGCCCGCGGCTGGGGCTCGACCGACATCGAGACCAACCTGGCGCGCCTGCACGAGCTCGTCTCCGGACGCGACGACGACCCGCAGCTCTTCACCATTCTGCACGGCCTCTTCGGCACCCACCTGATCGGCGGCAGCGTCGAGCGCGCGCGCGAGTACGCGTTGCGGATGCGGGAGATCGCCGAGGGCCGGCGGGACGCGGCGCTGATGGTGCTGAGCCGCCACGCCCTTGGCATGAGCGCGTTCCTGCTCGGCGAGCTCGACGCGGCGGTCGAGCATTTCGACGCGGCCATCCGGCTGCGCCCGGGCGTCTCGGACGCGGCGCTCAGGAAGTACTACGTCGCCGACCCGGAGGTCGTCGGCCGCGCCATGCAGGCCTGGGCCGAGGCGCTGAGGGCCGAGGACACGGACGGGCCGGCCGGGCGGCCGGAGGCGGCGCTCGACCGCGCGGCGACGCTGACGGAGGCGACCGGGCACGCCTTCACGCGGGCCTACGGCCTCTCGATCCTCGCGTCCGCCTGCCAGACCCGGGGCGAGCCGGAGGCCGCGGCCGACCTCGCGCGGCAGGCGCTCGAGCTGAGCCGGGACGAGGGATTCACCTACTGGGAGGCGTGGTCAGGCATCGTACTCGGCTGGTCCACGGCGATGACGGGCGGGCCGCAGACGGGGATCGAGGCGCTGCAGGAAGGCCTCACGCTCTACACCCGCACCGGCTCGCGCCAGATCGTGCCCTACGCGAAGGCGCTGCTCGCGGAAGCCTGCCTCTATGCCGGGCGCGTGACTGAGGCGCTCGCGGCGCTCGAGGAGATCGACGAGATGCGCCCGACCCACAGCGTGCGCTTCTACGACCGGCGCATCGAGGGCTTGCGCGCCGTGGCGAGCCTGACGGCCGAGGCGGGCAGCACTACCCGGGGCGAGTGACCGGGCGTGCCGTCGCGGCGGCGCGTCAGCGCGTGTTGATTAGCAACGGATCGGCGCAGCGGCCGAGGCAATAGAACGGCGGCGCGGCATCGTCCGGCAGGGTCTCCGGCGGCTCGTTCTGGAACATCATGTCCACGCAGCTATCCGCGTCGGTCTCGTAGAGGCGCGCGTACGGCCCCGCGTTGGGGAGAGCCGGCACGGTGCTCCAGTCCACGCCGCCAGTATAGTTCGCGACGCGCTTGACCTCGGTAACACGGATTTCCGTGCCGTTGGCCCAGAGCTTGTACCGAAAACCGTCCGTAGGATCCCAGATCCGCTGCAACGTCTGGCTGTCGAAGCCGATCGTGCCGGGGAACGGGTCAGTGTCGCCCGGCGTGCATTGCGGCGGGTTGACGTCGCAGCGCGGAACCACCTCGAAGCCGCCGGGGTCGATGACGACCTTATAGCGATAGGCGTCGGTCCATTCGACCGGGGCACCGCCACCGGGCGGGGTATACGCGTACTCGATGTACGTAATTGACTCGATACGACCGCTTCCGTCGCCGTCATTGTGATGGTAATCGACGATCTGGCCGGCGAGGTTCATCTCGACGCTGCTCAGGGGATCGAACCGGCCCCATACCCCGGCGCCCCTGTTGATGTTGCGGATGTGCTTCCGCGCGGCGGCCTCGACGAACGCATGGCCGAAGATGCCGCCGACCCCCGTCAGGCCGGGCACGTCGATGCTGGAAATCTCGTTGGAATCGCGGATCTGCGAGACACGGTCGAACAGCTTGCCGGACCGCTCTGTCCCACCGAATCGCTCGAGCGCCGAGTTGAGCCCGCTGGCGCCCCTGCGGTTGAGCACGTCGTTCGCCGGCGCACCTTGCACGACCAGACGTGTGTCGCGGACACCCTGCCACGGGTGAACCAGGAATTCCGCATTTACCGCGTCCATCCCCTCCGGCTCCATCCCGGGCTCAGGGGGCGTCTCGCAGGCGGCGAGAACAAGGAGACCCGACACCACCGGGACGAAAATCGACAATCTGCAAATCATTCTTTATCTCCCCAGCGACGCACAAAATTTTCCTCAAGCAGCGATGAACAATCGCACATACTGGCAAGTCGAGTCAAAAGACTCGGATCTAGGACAGAGAAAAATCCGTTGCGCCCATCCAGGGGCGTCGATCTCACGCCGCACTCACCGCCCGGAACAGCGACGCCGCCACGGCCAGTTTCGAGACGCTGAGCGGCCCGCCCGCCTTGAGCTCGGCGATGAGGCGATCCGCGCGGTCGGCGATATCGGCGTTCCGCTCCGCCCAGCGGTTAACGCTCGGCGCGCCGGGCTTGGCCTTCGAGTGCGCCAGCGCCGCGGCGGCGATCGCCGACTGCTGGGCGCGCAGGTCCGCCATCAGGCGGCCGAGCGCGATGCGCTCCCAATGGTCGGCGGGCCGGACCTTGCGCGCGAGCGAGCGAAGCCAGTCAAGGTCGAACCGCGCGGCCGTGGCGAAGTAGTTGGCCGCCACCTCGGGCACCTTGCGGTCGAGCCGGCTCGCCGCCTCGATCACGTCGATGGCGCCGCCGAGCAGCTCAA
>JBEPXW010000095.1:0-6500 GCA_041641715.1 Pseudomonadota bacterium | reverse complement strand
GCAGCTTGTGATTGTCGCCGGCGTTCTGCTGCATGTAGAGGTAGCCCTCGCCGCCCGAGCCGCCCGGCTTGTTGATCGGGATGATCGGCATCGGGCTCAGGTCCTTCTTCTGGACCAGGGACTGCAGCAGGCGAGCGATCTGGTCGGCGCCGCCGCCGGTGCCGGCGGGGATGATCAGCTCGATCGGCTGGTTCGGCTCCCACGCTTTCGCCGTGGTCGCCGCGCCGGTGGCCACCGCCACGCCCGCGAGTCCCACAATCATGTGCTTGAGAAGTCTCATGAAGATCCTCCCGTTTCCTCTCCTTGTTTCATTTCGAGCCTCCCGCCGCCCCTAGGGCTTCCCGGCGTTGCCGGCGGATCCCCCGGACGGCGCAAGGCCGCTCTCTTCCGGCTGCGGCGGGTTCGCCCCGCTTCTCTCCGAGCCGCTCGCGAGCCGGTATCTGGTATACCAAGCTCGCCGAGTTTATACAACGCAGACCGGGAATCAACGAATTTCGCGCGTGTTTCCGGCCATCGGGCAACGTCTCAGTGGACCATCACCACCGGGATGGTGCAGTTGTCGACCACATGCTGCGTTGCGCCGCCGAACACCGCCTCGTATTCGCGGCTGCGGCTGTAGGCGCCCATGACGACGGTATCGGCACCGACCTCCTTCGCCTTCGCCAGGATCACGCGGCCGGGGCTGTCGCCGCCCTCGATCGCCTCGCGCCGGGCCTGAACGCCGCGGATCCCGAGATAGCGGAGAAGCTCGTCGCCCGAGGTGCCGTGGTCGCCGGTGCCGCCGTCGAGCACCACCACCTCGCCGGCCGCCTGGATCAGCGGCAGGGCCAGCGCCACCGCCCGGGCCGCCTCGGTCGAGCCGTTCCAGGCTATGGCGATCCTGTCGCCAAGCGGGTCGGGCGCCTTCGCCGCCGGCGGGCAGATCATCACCGGGCGCCCCGTGTGAAAGAGGCCCGCCTTGAGCGTGTTGAAGCCGAGGCCGCGGTCGCGGTCGGGCTTCGCCACGGCGACGAGGTCGGCGAGGCGGCCGTGGCTCTTGATCACGTCCATCTGCCGACCTTCCTCCTCGTGCCAGCTCGCGCTCGGCCGGTCGCGGGGCGGCACGCCGTCGCCGACCAGTTCGAGCCCGAAACGCCCCGCCAGCTCCTCGAAGAGTTTCTTCAGCGACGCCTCCTCGGTGTCGGCGATGTCCCTGGCGTGCTGCGCGATCTGCTCGCGCAGCTTCTGCGTGACGATGACGCCGAAGGGCACCAGGTCATCGGGCCGGGCCCGGCAGTGCACGGCCTCGACATGGGCGTTGTGGCGGCGCGCGATCGCGGCGGCGTGGGCGAGGACGTTCTCGCCCTTGCCGTCGCCGCGGATGGGCACCAGGATCTTGGCGATCGACATGCTCGCTCCCCTCAGAACAGGCCCTCGATCTCGCCTTCGGCGTTGAGGCGGATCGACTCGGCGGCGGGTTTGCGGGGCAGGCCGGGCATGGTCATGATCTCGCCGCAGATCACCACGATGAAGCCGGCCCCGGCCGAGATCCGCACCTCGCGCACGGGCAGGCTGTGGCCCGTCGGCGCGCCGCGGCGGGTCGGGTCGGTGGTGAAGGAGTACTGGGTCTTCGCCATGCAGACCGGCAGGTCGCCGTAGCCGTCCTCCTCCCACTGGCGGAGCTGGTCGCGCACCTTCTTGTCGGCCAGCACCTCGTCGGCGCGGTAGATGCGCTTGGCCACCGTCTCGATCTTCTCGAAGAGGCCCATCTCGGCGGGGTAGAGCGGGGCGAACTGGGCGCTGTCGGACTCGACGACCTGGACCACCTTCTCGGCGAGGTCGGTGATGCCCTCCGAGCCCTTGGCCCAGTGCTTGCAGAGGATCGCCTCCGAGCCCTGCTCGGCGGCGTAGGCCTTGATCGCCTCGATCTCGGCGTCAGTGTCCGAGACGAAGTGGTTGATCGCAACGACCGCCGGCACGCCGAACTGCTTCAGGTTCTCGATGTGGCGGCCGAGATTGGCGCAGCCCTTCTTCACCGCCTCGACGTTCTCCTGGCCGAGATCCTCCTTCTTGACGCCGCCGTTCATCTTGAGCGCGCGGACGGTGGCGACGAGGACCACCGCCTTCGGCTTGAGCCCGGCCTTGCGGCACTTGATGTCGAAGAACTTCTCGGCCCCGAGATCGGCGCCAAAGCCCGCCTCCGTCACGACATAGTCGGCGATCTTGAGCGCCGTCTGCGTCGCCATCACCGAGTTGCAGCCATGCGCGATGTTGGCGAAGGGGCCGCCATGCACGAAGGCCGGGTTGTTCTCGAGCGTCTGGACGAGGTTCGGCTGCAGCGCGTCCTTGAGCAGCACCGTCATGGCCCCGTCGGCGCCGATGTCGCGGCAGGTCACGGCCGAGCGGTCGCGGCGGTAGGCGACGATCATGTCGCCGAGGCGGCGCTCGAGATCCTTCAGGTCGGTGGCGAGGCAGAGGATCGCCATGACCTCCGAGGCCACCGTGATGTCGAAGCCGTTCTCGGCCGGGAAGCCGTTGGCCACCCCGCCGAGCGAGGTGGTGATCTGGCGGAGCGCCCGGTCGTTCATGTCGAGCACGCGCCGCCAGGCGAGGCGGCGGATGTCGATCGCCTGCTCGTTGCCCCAGTAGATGTGGTTGTCGATCATGGCGCTGAGCAGGTTGTGCGCCGTGGTGATGGCGTGGAAGTCGCCGGTGAAGTGGAGGTTGATGTCCTCCATCGGGATCACCTGGGCATAGCCGCCGCCCGCAGCGCCGCCCTTCATGCCGAAGTTCGGCCCGAGGGAGGCCTCGCGGATGCAGATGGCTGCCTTCTTGCCGATGGCGTTGAGCCCGTCGCCCAAGCCCACCGTGGTGGTGGTCTTGCCCTCGCCGGCCGGCGTCGGGTTGATCGCGGTGACGAGGACCAGGTTGCCGTCCCTGTTCCCCTTCACGGAGTCGATGAACTCGGCCGAGACCTTGGCCTTGTCGTGGCCGTAGGGCAGCAGGTGCTCGCTCGGGATCCCGAGCTTCTCGCCGACCTCCTGGATCGGCTTCTTGGTGGCCTCGCGGGCGATCTGGATATCCGACTTCGGCATGGGGTGCATTCCCCCGTGAATGTTTCCCTCGGCCTCAGGTGCCGAGCTTCGCGCCCGGCTTGACCCCGGCCTCCTCGGCCCACTGGGCGGCGGGAATCTTGTCGCCGCCGGCGGGCCGGACGCGTTTTACGAGGATCCGCCCGCCCGAGGCCTGCACGGTTACGCCGTCCCCGGATACGTCCACGACCTCGCCGGGGGTGCCGTCGCCATCGAGCTTCGCGCTGTCGTAGAGCTGGACCTCGTCGCCGTTGAGCGTCGTCCAGGCGCCGGGCTGCGGGTTGCAGCCGCGGATCAGGTTGTAGACGTCCGCCACGGACTTCGCCCAGTCGATGCCGGCGTCCTTCTTGCGGCACCAGCTCTCGTAGGTGGCCCTGGACTCGTCCTGCGGCGTGCGCGGCGGGTTGCCCGAGCGGAAGAGGTCGCAGACCTCGATCACCGACTCGACGCCCCGCGGGAAGATCTTCTTGAAGTAGATGTCGCCGAGCGTCTCGTCCGGGCCGATGTCGCACTCCCACTGCAGCAGGATGTCGCCCTCGTCGAGCCCGTCGTCCGGGTAGAACCAGGTGAGCCCGGTCTTGGTCTCGCCCCAGATGATCGGCCAGTTGATCGAGGAGGGGCCGCGGTGCAGCGGCAGCAGCGAGGGGTGGAAGCAGATCGAGCCATGCTTCGGTATGTTCCGCGCTGCCTCGGGGACGAAGATGATCATGTAGGCCATGATCATGAGGTCCGCGTCCAGCGACCGCATCTCGTCCAGCACTTCCTTGTCCTTGTAGTTCGGCGGCTGGTGGACGGGGATGCCGTTGTCTAGGGCCGCCTGCTTCAGCGGGTCGGCCGGGCGGCCCTCCTTGTCGGGGGCGGTGTAGACGGCGACGACCTCGTCCTTGCCTGCCTCGAGCAGCTTCTCGAGGGCGGCCTTCCCGAAGGCCTGCTGTCCGTTCACGATGAGGCGCATGGCGCGGTTTCCTCCTGGTCCTTCGGCCGGATGCCCCGGCTCCGTTCTTTTCGGGGGCGGCCGGGCCGCCTCCCCTTGATCCCCTCCCCGGTCAGGGGAGGAGCATGATGTCAGGCTTTGCGCGCGGCGTCACTCGGCCGCGGCGCGGATGCTCTTCAGCTTGCCGACCGCGCCGGAGCCCGCGATCTCCGTGATCTCCTCGTCCGAGAAGCCCAGCACGTCGCGCAGGATCTCCTCGGTATGCTCGCCGAGAAGCGGCGAGCGGCCGACTTCGGCCTCGCTGTCCGACATCTTGATCGGCATGCCGACGGTCAGGTACTTGCCGCGGCCCGGGTGGTCGACCTCGACGACGGTCCCCGTCTCGCGGAGCCCGGCATCCTCGGCCAGCTCCTTCATGGAGAGGATCGGGCCGACGGGGATGCCGAGCGGATTGCAGATGTCCATGACCTCGTACTTGTCCTTGGTCTGGGTCCAGTCCTCGATGGCGCCGAACACCTCGTTGAGGCGCGGCAGCCGCGCCTCGGGCGTGGCGTAGTCCGGGTCGGTCTTCCACTCGGGCTTGCCGATCAGGTCGCAGATCTTCTCCCAGACCGCGGCCTGGGTGATGAAGTAGGTGTAGGCGTTGGGGTCGTCCTCCCAACCCTTGCACTTGAGAATACGGCCAGGCTGGCCGCCGCCCGAGTCGTTCCCGGCGCGCGGCACCGAGTCTCCGAACTCGATGCCCTCGCCGTACTGCGAGTACTCCTTCAACGGCCCGCGCTCGAGGCGCTGCTGGTCGCGCAGCTTCACGCGGCAGAGATTGAGGACACCGTCCTGCATGGCCGCCAGCACCTTCTGGCCGCGGCCCGTCCTCTCGCGCTGGAACAGCGCGCCGACGATGCCGAGCGCGAGATGGAGCCCGGTCCCCGAGTCGCCGATCTGCGCCCCCGTGACCAGCGGCAGTCCGTCGCGCCAGCCGGTGGTCGAGGCCGCGCCGCCGGCGCACTGGGCGACGTTCTCGTAGACCTTGCAGTCGGCGTAGCGCCCCGGCCCGAAGCCCTTGACGGAGGCGTAGACCATCCGCGGGTTGATCTCCTGGATACGGTCCCAGCCGAAGCCCATGCGGTCGAGCGCGCCGGGGGCGAAGTTCTCCACCAGCACGTCGCACTCCTCGACCAGGCGCGTCAGCACCTTCTTGCCGTGGTCGCTCTTGGTGTCGAGCTCGATCGAGCGCTTGTTGCCGTTCAGCATGGTGAAGTAGAGGCTGTCCTCGCCGGGCACGTCGACGAGCTGCTTGCGCGTCGCGTCGCCGACACCGGGCCGCTCGACCTTGATCACGTCGGCGCCCATCCAGGCCAGGAGCTGCGTGCAGGTCGGCCCCGACTGCACGTGGGTGAAATCCAGGATCTTGATGCCGTCGAGAGCTTTCATCGTTCCCTCTCGTCTTCTTCTGACGTGACCCGACCGGGCCGACTTGGGTTTCAGGCGCGCCCGACTCAGGAGAGCGTGCTTTTCGGCTTCTTCTTGAGTTGGCTCTGTGGGTTGAGGTTGCCGATGCGCCCCGACTCGGTGCCGGCGGCGGGGTCGATCACCGCATTGATCAGCGTCGGCTTGCCGGAGTCCATGGCCTCGCGCACGGCGCGGCCGAGCTCGTCCGGGCTGGTCACGTTCACGCCGACGCCGCCGAAGGCCTCGATCATGCGGTCGTAGCGCGAGCCCTTGACGAAAACGGTTGTGCCCGGGTCGCGGCCCGTCGGATCGGTGTCCGTGCCGCGGTAGATGCCGTCATTGTTGAAGACCACCGTGCAGACCGGCAGGTTGTAGCGGCAGATGGTCTCGATCTCCATGCCGGAGAAGCCGAAGGCGCTGTCGCCCGTCACCGCCAGCACGGGCTTGCCGGTCTCGACCGCGGCCGCGACCGCGAAGCCCATGCCGATGCCCATGACGCCCCAGGTGCCGACGTCGAGGCGCTTCCGCGGCTTCTGCATGTCGATGATGGCGCGGGCGAAGTCGAGCGTGTTGGCGCCCTCGTTGACGAGGATCGCGTCGGGACGCTCCTTGATCACGTCGCGGAGCGCGCCGAGCGCGCCGTGGAAGTCCATCGGCACGTTGTTGTTCTGGAGGCGCGGCGCCATCTTTTCGATGTTCGCCTCGACCTTCTCGCGCACGGCGCGGGTCCAGTCCTCGGGCGGATTCGGCCAGTCTTCGCCCATGGCCTCCGCGAGCGCCGTGACGCAGGAACGGATGTCGCCCACCATCGGCGCGGCGATCTCGACGTTCGAGTCCATCTCCTTCGGGTCGATGTCGATCTGGATGAACTTCTTGCGATTGTCCCCCCAGGCCTTGCCCTTGCCGTGGCTGAGCAGCCAGTTGAGCCGCGCGCCGATCAGCATGACCGTGTCCGACTCCTTCAGGACCAGCGAGCGCGCCGCGCCCGCCGACTGCGGGTGGTCGTCGGGCAGGAGGCCCTTGGCCATGCTCATCGGCAGGTAGGG
>JBEPXW010000094.1:0-6518 GCA_041641715.1 Pseudomonadota bacterium | reverse complement strand
GGCCGGGCTGGCGCGGCCAGTAACGCTCCTGTATAGTCCGGCCGGGGCGGCACCGCGGGGCGCGGGGGATGAGCGAGATCACTGGGCAGCGGCCAGCGGCCATGCGTCTGGGCATCGGCGAGATCGCCGTCGTTCTCGTGGGCGCGATCTGGATCCTCCTGGCCGCGACCTGGGCCATCCCGGCGGTGCTGACGATCGACGGCTTCGTCTACCATGCGATGGTCGACGCCTTCGCGCGCAACGGCTCGCTCTTTGTCGAGAACGGCCTCGGGGAATACGGCTCGAGCGCGCTCCGCCTCTCGCTGATGCGCGACGCGGGGGGGCAGCTCGCGCCGCAGTACCCGGGCGGCTGGGGGATCGTGGCGGCGCCCGCCTACCTCGCCGGCGGGCTGCGCGGGGTGATCGTGATGAACGCCGTCGCGAGCGCGCTGACCCTGGCGCTGGTCTGGCAGGCGGCGCGCGCGCTTTTCGCCGACCGCGCGCTCGCCGTGCAGGCGGCGCTGATCTGGGGGCTCGCGACCTTCGCGGTGGACTACGCCTTCGGCGTCTGGCCGCATGCGGTCGCCACCTGCCTCGTGACCGCCGCGGTCGCCGCCGTCGCCACCGGCTGGCGCGGCACGGCGGGGGCCGAGCTCAAGGGCGCGCTGGCCGCCGGGCTGGCGATCGGGCTCGGGCTCAACATACGGGTCGACGCGCTGATCGCGGCGGTGCCGCTGGCGGTCTGGCTGCTCGGCGCCGGGCGGCGGCCCTACGCGGCGCTGGGGATGCTGCTGGCCGGGCTGGCGCCCGGGATCGCCGCCGCCACGGCGATCAACTACGCCAAGTTCGGCATCGCGTCGCCCCTGACCTATGGCGGCGTCGGCGGCAAGGCGAACCTCGGCTACTATGCCGAGCTTGCGCCGCTGATCGCCGTCGGCGCGGCGCTCTCGCTCGCTATCGGGCTCGGGCGCGTGCGCGCGGCGCTCTCCCGGCCGCGGGTGCTGGGGGCGGTTGTGCTGGGCGTCCTGGCGGTCGCGCTCGCCCTGCCGGCAACGCGCGAGACCCTAGGTCGGATCGCCACAGGGTTCTGGATCCTCGTCGTCGACTTCCAGGCGCATCCCGCCCCGTCGGCCGGCCTGATCGAGATGCCGGACGGCACGATCCGCATGTTCGGCATGGTGAAGAAGGCGCTGCTGCAGAGCATGCCCTACGCCGCGGCTGTCATAGTGGTGTTGCCGCGGATACGCTCCGACCCGAACCGGGCCGCGATCGGCTTGTGCGCGCTCTTCGTGGGTCTCTGGATCGTCCCCTTCGCCTTCGGTACCTGGCATGGCGGGCTGGCGAACAACATGCGGTATTTCCTTAGTCTATTGCCGATGCTCGCGATCCTGTCGGCGGTGGCGCTGCGCGAGATTGCGATCCTGGCCGCAGACCGCTCATGGGCCGGCCCTTCCGCCGTACTGGCCGTTGCCGGTGCAGCGATAGGATACGCTGCCGCGAGGGGATACCCGCTTCAATACGGCTTCCAAAGCACACTGCCGAACCTGGTGGCCGGCGCGATTGCCGCGTTGGGCGGCCTGACCGTGTTGGGGCCGGCGGCGCTGCGTGGTACACTTGCTGCTGCCGTGCGGGGGCTGTTCGCCTTCGGCCTAATGGTCGCATGCCTGTCGGGCTGGATCTTCGATGTCGAGATCGCACGTGAGCGGCGCGCCGCGAACGCCCGGGCTGTCGAACTGGTTGCGGACCTCCCACCCGACGCTCTCGTTGTCACGTTCGCTCCGGCCGCCGCCGGCTTCCGCGTGAACCGCCCGCCGGCACTGACCGCGGTAGCGGACTTTCGCAGGCTAAAGGTCGGCCCTGATGTGGGCGCTCTCGTGACGCGCGCCTTTGCCGAGGGCCGGCCGGTTTACGTCCAAGGCGCCTATCTGGCCGAGCGGATGGTCCGGCGCGGTTTCGCGCGAGAGCCCAAGCCGCTCTACGGGCTGGTCGAGGCACGCGAGATTTACGAAGTGGCGCCGCCCGCGCCCGGTGCGGGGCCGCAGTGACGGAGCCGCGGACAGGCAGCGCCAACGTCGGCGCCCCACCTGCGCGCACGAGGGAAGGTCTGAGCGGCGGCGCAGGCTTGGCGCTGTTCGGCATCTGCGTCGCGCTCCTGCTCATCCCGCTCGTGGCGGTCGAATATCCGCCGGTTCTCGACTACCCGAACCATCTAGCGCGAGTTTATATCCTAACACATCCAGAGGATCCTCACCTTTCGCGCTACTGGGCAGCCGATTGGTCAATTCTGCCCAATCTCGGCTTCGATCTCGTCGCCCTTGCCTTGGCGCAGGTCATGCCGGTCGAGATGGCGGGCCGCGTGTTCCTCGGCCTCAGCATCGGGGTCATGCTGGGCGCGCCGCTGGTGCTCCACCGGGCGCTTTACGGGCGGTTCTCACCACTGCCGCTGATGGCCGGCGCCCTAGTTTTCAACCGCGCCTTTCAGATGGGGTTCCTCGGCTACTCCCTTGGCGTAGGTCTCGCCCTCTGGGCCTTCGCCGGGTGGATCGCGTTGCGCGATCGGGGGACTGGCCTGCGCCTCGCGATGATGCAGGGCGCGGCACTCGTTCTCTTCGTCTGCCATCTCTACGCGATGTGCGTGCTTGCGGTGGCCGTGGTGCTATCGGCCGCCTCGAGCGGCTGGCGTACGACGGTAGCTGGGGGGAAAGGGCGCCTTCGCGGTGTTGCCGCGGTGGCACTACTCGAAGCATCTCCCTTCCTCTTTCCCCTGGCGCTGCTATTGGCCGTCAGCGACACCGGCAGCGGCTCCAGCATCGCATACGAGGAAGCGTATTTGAAGTTGGTCATGCTACCCTTGTCAATGTTGCCGCAACTAAGCGTACTCGGGCTCCTTTTGGTAGCGATGTCGCTGTCGTTACCCTTCATCGCCTGGCTCAAAGGCGGGCAGATAATGCACCCGCAGGTACGCTGGTCGGCGGGGGGCATGCTGGCGCTTTATCTGGTGATGCCGTACGACATGCTGTCGTCGGAGAACGCAGACTGGCGGTTGCTGGTGCCGCTGGCGCTTATCGTCTTAGGGAGCGCCGAAGACCCATTTCACGCCCCGCGCGAGTGGATCGGGGTGGCGCTTCTAGCGGTTGGAGTCAATGGGGCTGCGGCGTGGAATGTTTGGGGATTCTGGCGCGGGTCAGACCAGCTTCTGGCGAACTTTCACGCTGCAACTGCACCGGTCGAGCGCGGCGCGCTGCTGGTGCCTTGGATTCCGGGAGACCCAGGTTATCGCAAGAGCTACGGTCCGCCTTCCGTGGTTCACATTGCCGCACTCGCGGTTATCGAACGTTCAGTGCTCATGCCGACGGTATTCGCCATCGACGGGCAGCAGCCGATCAAGCTTAGGGACCCTTATGGGGTGGTGCATGATTGGCACGACTTGTTACGGACGGGAAGCAACACGCTGCCGGCGACCGACGGGCTGGATCTGCCGGGTCACTATGTCCTTCAAATCCGTGTCGGCGGAACTCCGTCACAGGCGGTCCCCGCCCTGCCAGTCGAGGCAGACGTGTCGACGCGGGCCGGCCGCTTTACTCTCTGGCGCTTGGATTGACGGTCTCGGTATGTTGGCGCCTCATGCCGCGCGCTTCGATCTCGGCGTGGAGCGCGCGGTCAGACCCGGTTGTTGGGATGACGTAAATTATCCTATACAGTGATCTCGTGCGCTTAAATAATAGCATCAACGGAATTAGTGTATATTAAATCAAAGAACACCTTGGTTCGAGAGTGGTTTCTACCGCTGGGCGGCTCGGTGCCAGCTGACAGTCACCGCCCTAGGAAGCGACGGAGCGCGGCAAGGGTCTTCTCGGAAGTGTGGTGCTCGATCCCCTCGGCGTCGATCTCCGCGGTCTCCGGATCGACGCCGAGGCCCACGAGGAAGTCGCGCACGACGCGGTGGCGCTCGCGTGAGTGCTCGGCCATGCGGCGGCCGGCCTCGGTCAGAAAGGTCGAGCGGTAGCGCCGGCGCGTGATCAGCCCCTCGCGGGCAAGGCGGTTCAGGGTGTTGTTGACGGTCGGGTGCGTGACGCCGAGCCGTTCGGCCAGGTCTGCCGCGCGCGCCTCGCCGGTGACGTCGATCAGGTCGGCGATGAGTTCGACATAGTCCTCGGCCACCTCGCGCTGGTGGGCTTGGCGCACGCGCTCAAAGCTCCGGGCCTGGCGGCGCGCCTCGCGCAGGTGGGGCAACGGGGTCTCGGAGCGAGCGCTCATGCTCATTTGCTATCCTTTTGTCAATTTATAGTCTAGGCTAAAATTGGTAGTCTGTTGACGAGGTTTGAGCCGCGCCCCATCTTCCGGCGTCGAAGCAACCTGCTGGAGCACTGGGAAGATGATGCTGATTCGCTCGATTGGGGCCTGCGTGGTGGCGACGCTGGTCGGGGCGCTTGCGGCGGAAGCCGGCGAAAAGCCGAAGGTGGTTGCGACCGTCGGCATGCTCGCGGACGTGGCCGCGAATGTCGCGGGCGATTGTGCGGCGGTCGAGGCGATGATGGGCCCGGGCACGGACCCGCATCTCTACCAGGCGAGCGCAGGCGACGTGCGCGACCTGTTCGGCGCTGACGCGATCCTCTACGTCGGCCACAATCTCGAGGGCCAGCTCGGTTCGGTGCTGGGCAAGGTGGCGGCGAGGAAACCGACCGAGGCCGTGGCCGAGGCCGCCATCGGCGAGGACGAGCTGATCTGGCCCGAGGGTGCCAGCTATGCCGACCCGCATGTCTGGATGGACGTGGCGCTCTGGGCGCGCACCGCGCCGGTAATCGCCGAGGTTCTGGGCGGCATCGCGCCGGACTGCGCCAAGGCGATGCAGGCGCGCGCCGAGGCCTATGCCGCCCAGCTCGACGCGCTCGACGCCTGGGTCGAGACGGCGGTCGCCAGCATACCCGATCAGCAGAGGATCCTCGTCACGGCGCACGATGCCTTCGCCTATTTCGGCCGCGCCTACGGCATCGAGGTCGCCGGTATCCAGGGCGTCTCGACGGAGAGCGAGGCGGGGATCGCCGATATCCGCGGGACCGTGGACATGGTCGTGAGCCGCGAGGTGCCGGCGGTGTTCATCGAGTCCACCATCAACCCGCGCACCGTGCAGGCGGTCATCGACGCCGCGCGCGAGCGCCGGCACGAGGTGGTGCTGGGCCCGGAGCTCTACTCCGACGCCATGGGCGAGGAGGGGACCCCGGGCGGCACCTATATCGGAATGATCCATGCGAACACGGTCGGAATCGTCACTGCCCTCGGGGGCGAGCCGCCGGCCCTGCCCGGCAAGCTGTTCGCCTGGGCCGAGCGGTGGGACGTGCCGACCGGCGGCTGACCTGTCATAATCCAGCCATGGGCACAAAGCGGGACCTTCGCGGAGGCGAGTGAGGACGGCATGGACCAGGGCACGCCGAGCAACCCCCAGGGGCCGGTGCACGAGCCGGGGCTGGCGCTCCACGTCGAGGACCTGACGGTCAGCTACCAGGGGCGACCGGTGCTCTGGGACATCGATCTCGACGTGCCGCCGGGCGTCCTGGCCGGGATCGTCGGGCCGAACGGGGCGGGAAAGACTACGCTGATCAAGTCGGTTCTGGATCTCGTGCCGCGCACCGCGGGCCACGTCTACCTCCATGGCCAGCCCTACCGGGCCCAGAGAAAGCGCGTGGCATACGTGCCGCAGCGCACGGCGGTGGACTGGGACTTCCCCACCACCGCGCTCGACGTCGTCATGATGGGTCGTTACGGCCATCTCGGCTGGTTGCGCCGGCCCGGGGCGGAGGAGCGCCGCCGGGCGACGGCCGCGCTCGAGGAGGTCGGCATCGCGGAGCTCGGCGGGCGCCAGATCAGCCAGCTCTCGGGCGGTCAGCAGCAGCGCGTCTTCCTCGCTCGTGCTTTGGTGCAGGAGGCCGATCTCTACGTCCTCGACGAGCCGATGGCCGGTGTCGACGCCACCACCGAGCGCGCCATCGTCGGCCTCCTCAAGCGCCTGCGCGAGCGGGGCAAGACGCTGATCGTCGTCCATCATGACCTCCAGACGGTGCGCCAGTACTTCGACTGGATCGTGATCCTGAATGTGCGCGTGATCGCCCAGGGCCCGGTCGCCGAAGCCTATACGCCCGCGAACCTGCGCCGCGCCTATGGCGGCCAGATCTCGCTCATCGAGGGCATCGCCGAGGCGGCGGAGACGGCCGGCGGGCACGCTGGGGCATGAGCCTGGCCGGGCTTCTCTCGGACTACACGCTGCAGACCGTGGCGATGGGCGCCGCGATACTCGGCATCGTGAGCGGCGTGCTGGGGAGCTTCGCCGTGTTGCGTCAGCAGAGCCTCGTCGGCGACGCGCTCAGCCACGCGGCGCTGCCCGGCGTCTGCCTCGGCTTCCTCGTCGCCGGGGCGCGCGACCTCGGCTGGATTCTGACGGGGGCGCTGGCGACGGGCGGGATGGCGGCGCTCGGGATCCTGGCGCTGACCCGGCTCTCGCGGCTCAAGACGGATGCGGCGATCGGCAGCGCCCTCAGCGTCTT
>JBEPXW010000093.1:0-6539 GCA_041641715.1 Pseudomonadota bacterium | reverse complement strand
CGCTCTTCCGATCTGTGTGCATGGCCTTGGCGCGAGCGACAGACTGACATAGTTGGTCCGGGACTGGCTTCCCGGCCCCGCCCGGGGCGCCGGAACGGTGAACGTCCGATGAGCGAAACGGAAGGCGGCGTTCCTTTCGTTTCAGCGTCAGGCGAGGCAGACGCCAGCAGAGCAAGGATGGAGCAACGACACCATGAAAGCATTACTCGGAGCCACGGCCCTTTCCCTCGTCATGCTCGGCGCGGGCACGGCGCCCGCCGCGGCTGAGGAGATCAACATCCACATCTACGGCGATGAGGACGTGAAGGTCGGGCACGGCGCGCGCGGCAAGAGCCGTGGCGCGCATATGGGGCAGCGTGGACATCATCGCATGCACCACAATGAGGATCGCCGCGGCGGGCACCACGGCCGGGGATACGGCCATCATGGCCGGGGGCACGACGATGATCACCATAGCCGTCGGGCGGACCGTGGCGGCAGGCATGGCGGCAAGATGGGTCACGGCCGGCGGATGGATCGGCTGATGGACCTGATTGAGCTTTACGACCGGGATGGCGACGGCAAGGTCACGCAGGCCGAGATCGATCAGGGTCGTGCCGACCGGCTCTCGGAGTTCGACGGTGACGGCAACGGCACGCTGTCGCTTCAGGAGTACGAGGCGCTCTGGCTCGACGCCATGCGCGAGCGCATGGTCGATCGGTTCCAGAAGCACGACGACAACGGCGACGGGGAGGTCACTGTCGAGGAGTTCTCCGAGCGGACCGGCCGCCTCGTCATGCGGGGCGACCGGAACGATGACGGGGCGATCGGCCCCGAGGACATGCGCCGCGGTGATCGTGGGCGGCAGATGATGCGTGGCGATCACGGGCGGCCCATGATGCGCGGCGGCCGCGGGCAGGGCATGATGCGTGGTGAACCCGGGCAGGGCATGATGCGTGGTGAGCCCGGGGAGGGCATGATGCGCGACCGCGACGAGGACGCCGAGTAACAGCGCGCTCTCGGTTCGCCTTTGAACCGTCGGGCGGCCGGCCAGGCCGCCCGCCTCACATGAGCATCGCGAGCGGGTCCTCGAGATAGCCCTTCACCGCCTCGAGGAACTGCGCGCCGAGCGCGCCGTCGATGACCCGGTGATCGACCGACAGCGTCGCCGACATGACCGTCGCCACGGCCACGGCGCCGTCCTTCACGAGCGGCTTCTTGACGCCCGCGCCGACCGCGAGGATCGACCCGTGCGGCGGGTTGATGACCGCGTCGAAGCTCTCGATCCCGTACATCCCGAGGTTCGATAGGGCGAAGCTGCCGCCCTGATACTCGTGCGGCTTCAGCTTGCGGTCGCGCGCGCGGGTCGCGAGGTCCTTCATCTCGACCGAGATCGCGGAGAGCGACTTTGTCTCGGCGTCCCGGATCACCGGCGTGAAGAGGCCGCCATCGATCGCCACCGCCACGGCCACGTCCGAGGGCCGGAGCTTCAGGATCCGGTCCCCGGCCCAGACCGCGTTGCAGTCCGGGACCTGCTGCAGCGCCAGGGCGCAGGCCTTGATGATGTAATCGTTGACCGAGAGCTTGATGCCGCGCTCCTCGCCCTTGGCGTTCATCTGCGCGCGCAGCTTCAGGAGCTCGTCGAGCTCGATGTCGCGGCGGAGGTAGAAGTGCGGGATCGTCTGCTTTGCCTCCGTGAGGCGCGCGGCGATCGTCTTGCGCATGCCGTCGAGGGTGACTTCCTCGTACTCGCGGTCCTCGTACATCTTTCGGACGGTCTCGGTGCCGAGACCCGCCGGAGCCGCCGCCGGAGCCGCAGCCGGCGCGGCCTCGGGTCGCGGTGCCTCAGCCGCCGCCTCGGCGGGGGCCTTCTCGATGTCGGCTTTCACGATGCGCCCGTGCGGGCCCGAGCCGTTGATCCGCGTGAGGTCGAGACCCTTCTCCTTCGCCAGGCGCCGGGCGAGCGGCGAGGCGAAGATGCGCTCGCCTTCCTCGGTCTTCGGCGCGGGCGGGGCAGGAACCTTCGCCTCGGCGGGTTTCGGCGCCTCGGGCTTCGCCTCGGCCTTCGCGGGCTCGGGCTCGGCCTTTGTCTCCTTTTCCGCGGCCTCGGCCTTGTCTTCGCCGTTGCCCTTCGGCGCCTCCTCCTTCGGCGGGGCCTTGGCGGATTCCTCCGCCTCCTCGAGGGCCGATTCGTCCTCGCCCTCCTCGAGCAGAATGGCGATCACATCGTTGACCTTGACCCCGTCGGTGCCCTCGGGAACGACGATCTTGCCGAGGGTGCCTTCCTCGACGGCCTCGAACTCCATGGTCGCCTTGTCGGTCTCGATCTCGGCGATGATGTCGCCGGGCGAGATCGTGTCGCCCTCGGCCTTCACCCACTTGGCGAGCTTGCCTTCCTCCATGGTCGGCGAGAGGGCGGGCATCAGGATGTTGGTTGGCATTCCTTCGCTCCCCGCCTCAATATTTAAACGTCTTAGAACGAGAGCCGGCTGATTCTTCCGTTTGTATACAAGTTTCCAACATAGAATACGACCCGGATCCACCGAATGCTGCGACTTCATCGCAATGCAATTTTATTTGTTGGGAAATTTTACTCCACCTGACTTTAAGATTGTCATAGGCCGTTTGTTCTGACTCGATACAGGTGTTGAACAAAGAATTGCTATATGTACCTGCAAACCCGGCAATCTCCCCGCAATGGCTTTCAACATCATACCTTGGCATCTGAGCGAGCGCAGGTGTCGAGAGCTCAATTATAATTGTGAAGGTCAGAATTTGTACTTTCATGACGTTTACCAGATTAACGGTAGCAGACCGATTTCGCTGCCTCGACCACCTCGTCGGTGGTCACCAGCGCCATCTTCTCGAGGTTCGCCGCGTAAGGCATCGGCACGTCCTTGCCGGTGCAGTTGATCACGGGCGCGTCGAGGTAGTCGAAGGCCTCGGTCATCAGCACCGCCGAGATGTGATTGCCGATCGAGCAGACCGGGAAGCCCTCCTCGACGGTGACGCAGCGGTTGGTCTTCTTCACCGAGCGGATTACCGCGTCCTTGTCCAAAGGCCGCAGCGTGCGCAGGTCCACCACCTCGGCGTCGATCCCCTCCTCGGCCAGCCGGTCGGCGGCCTCGAGCGCATAGGTCATGCCGATGCCGAAGCTGACCAGCGTGATGTCCGAGCCCTCGCGCCAGGTCTTGGCCTTGCCGATCTTCACGGTGAAGTCCTCGAGGTCCGGCACGTCGAAGCTCTTGCCGTAGAGGATCTCGTTCTCGAGGAAGATCACCGGGTTCGGGTCGCGCACGGCGGCCTTGAGCAGCCCCTTGTAGTCCGCCGCCGAGTACGGCTGGATCACTTTCAGGCCGGGGACGTGGCTGTACCAGGCGGCGTAGTCCTGGCTGTGCTGGGCGGCGACGCGCGCGGCGGCGCCGTTCGGGCCGCGGAAGACGATCGGGCAGCGCATCTGGCCGCCGGACATGTAGTTCGTCTTGGCCGCCGAGTTGATGATCTGGTCCATCGCCTGCATGGCGAAGTTGAAGGTCATGAACTCGAGGATGGGCCTGAGCCCCCCCATGGCCGCGCCGACGGCGAGGCCGGTGAAGCCGTGCTCGGTGATCGGCGTGTCGACCACGCGCCGCGCGCCGAACTCGGCGAGGATGCCCTGGGTGATCTTGTAGGCGCCCTCGTACTCGGCGACCTCCTCGCCCATGATGAAGACGTTCTCGTCGCGGCGCATCTCCTCGGCGATGGCGTCGCGCAAGGCTTCCCGGACCGTCTGCTGCTTCATGCTCGTGCCCGCGGGCCAGTCCGGCTCCTCGGGCTCCGGGTCCGGGACTGTGGCGCCGGGCTGCTGGGGGAGCGGCAGGTCGCCGCGGACCTCCGAGTCGCCATCGGCGCTTTTCGCCGCCGGCTTCTCCTCCTTCGGCTCCTTCTTCCGCTCGGGTTCGGCCTTGGCCCCGGACTCTGCGCCGGCCTTGTCGCCGCCGTCGCCCTGCGAGGTCGCCTTCTCGGCGGCGTCCTTGTCCTCGCCCTCCTCGAGGAGGACCGCGATCACCTCGTTGACCTTGACCCCTTCGGTGCCCTCCGGGATCACGATCTTGCCGATGGTGCCCTCGTCGACGGCCTCGAACTCCATGGTCGCCTTGTCGGTCTCGATCTCGGCGATGATGTCGCCGGAGGTGATCTTGTCACCCTCCTTGACGTTCCACTTGGCGAGCTTGCCCTCCTCCATGGTCGGCGAGAGGGCGGGCATCAATACCTGGATGGTCATGTCCGGTCCCCCCGCTCATGCCTCGACATAGACGTCGGTCCAGAGCTCGGACGGATCCGGCTCCGGGCTCTCCTGGGCGAAGTTCGCCGCCTCGTTGATGACGTTGCGGATCTCCTTGTCGATCTCCTTGACCGCGTCCTCGTCGGCGTACTTTTCCGCCAGAATGAACTTGCGGAGCGTGTCGATGGGATCGCGCTCCTCGCGCATCTTCGAGACCTCGTCGCGGGTGCGGTACTTCGCCGGGTCGGACATGGAGTGGCCGCGGTAGCGGTAGGTCTTCATCTCGAGGATGTAGGGGCCCTTGCCCGAGCGGCAGTGCTCAATCGCCTGCGCCCCGGCCTCCCTCACCTTGAGGACGTCCATCCCGTCGACCTCGCCGCCGGGGATGTTGAAGGCCTCCCCGCGCTTGTAGATGGCCGGCGTTGCGGTCGCGCGCTCCTGTGAGGTGCCCATGGCATACTTGTTGTTCTCGATGACGAAGACGATCGGCAGCTTCCACAGCGCCGCCATGTTCATTGCCTCGTAGACCTGGCCCTGGTTCGAGGCGCCCTCGCCGAAATAGGTGAGGCAGACATTGTCGTTCTTGAGGTACTGGTTCGAGAAGGCCAGCCCCGCGCCGATCGGGACCTGGGCGCCGACGATGCCGTGGCCGCCGTAGAACTTCTTCTCGACGGAGAACATGTGCATCGAGCCGCCCTTGCCCTTGGAGTAGCCGTCCTTGCGGCCCGTGAGCTCGGCCATCACGCCCTTGGGGTCCATGCCCGTCGCCAGCATGTGGCCGTGGTCGCGGTAGGAGGTGACCACCTGGTCGCCGTCCGTGCAGTTGCCCTGCAGCCCGACGACGACGGCCTCCTGGCCGATGTAGAGGTGGCAGAAGCCGCCGATGAGCCCCATGCCGTAGAGCTGGCCGGCCTTCTCCTCGAAGCGCCGGATCAGCAGCATGTCGCGGTAGTAGCCGAGGATCTCGTCCTTGGTGTATTGCTTCTTGCCGCGGCCGGAGGTCCGGCCGGTCTTCTGCGGGGCCTTTTGGGTGGCCTTGCTCTGCGACCGGGATTTCGCCTGGGAACCGGATTTCGAGCGCGTGCCGGATTTGGCCTGCGTGCCGGATTTGGCCTGCGTGCCGGATTTGGCCTGCGTGCCGGATTTGGCCTGCGTGCCGGATTTCGCCTGGGTGCCGGACTTGCTTCTCGGGCTGGCCATCGTGTCTCCTCCACAGAAGGGCGCGTGCGGCTTTTGGGAGCCGCTTGGCTCTGATTTCGAACATGATTAGCGGTTTTGTCAAAGGCGCGCACCCCCTCTTGCGGGTCGCGGCCTTGCGAAGTTGGCGAGAGAGGGGATGGCGAATTGCGTTAGGGACGGCGCCGGGTGCCGCTAGCGGATGACCAGCTCGTCCCGACGGACGTAGCCGAGGACGGCGCGGGCCCGCTCGTCGAGGAGATCGAGGTCGAGGTAGTCTGCGCTGAGGCGGCGGACCTTGTTCTCGAGCGCCCGGCGCTCGGCGCGGGTCTCGGCGAGATCGGCGGTCAGCTTGCGCTCGACCGCCTCGGCGCGATGGAGCGCGGCGAGGCCGTGCTCGCCCTGCAGGCCGCTGTGGGCGAAGGCGGCAAGCACGACGAACAGCGCGATGTAGAATGCGGGCGTGACGATCTGCGCCCAGTCCCACTTGCCCATTTACGCTCCGCCAACCGAGGGCCGCGCATCACGGCCGATCCGAAGCGATTGTGGATCAGATGGTTGCGCGTGAAAAGATCAAGCCGCACTTGAAAGGCCGTCGCGCACGGAGGTGAGTCCTTTGGGCGACAGCCGCGGTGGGCGCGATCAGCCCGCGTCGCCCCGCGTGCGCAGCGCCGCGCGGCCGGCAAAGGCCGCGCTCTCGCCGAGCTCCTCCTCGATCCGGATGAGCTGGTTGTACTTCGCCACCCGGTCCGAGCGCGCGAGCGAGCCGGTCTTGATCTGTCCGCAGCCCACGGCCACGGCGAGATCGGCAATGGTGGAATCCTCCGTTTCGCCCGAGCGGTGAGACATCACGGCCCGGAAGGCGGCCTTGTGGGCCATGTCCACCGCGGCGAAGGTTTCCGTCAGGGTACCGATCTGGTTGACCTTTACCAGAATGGCGTTGCCGGCCTTTTCCGCAATGCCCCTTTCCAGGCGTACGGGATTGGTGACGAACAAATCATCGCCCACGAGCTGCACGCGCCCGCCCAGCCTTTCGGTCAGCACGTGCCAGCCTTCCCAGTCGTCCTCCGCCATGCCGTCCTCGATGGACACGATGGGATAGCGGCCGACGATATCTTCC
>JBEPXW010000092.1:0-6563 GCA_041641715.1 Pseudomonadota bacterium | reverse complement strand
ATGGCGCCGGGGATCAGGCTCTCGAAGTCGGCGAAGATGGTCTCGAAGGGCTCGGCCGTTTCGGGGGGCGCGACAGGCAGCGCGCTGGCGACGTCGCCGGGGTGGACCGGCGGGCGGACAGGCCGGTCGCGCAAGCCGTCGAGGTAGTCCGCGCCCCAGTCGGCGGCGCGGCGGGCCCAGTGGCGGAAATCCTCGCGGTCCATCAGGCCCTCATGCGCGTCGCGCGCGGGTCGTAGAGGGGTTTCAGGCTCGCCTCCGCGGGCACGCGGCGGCCGGCGATCTCGATCTCGTAAGATGAGGCGAGGATCTGCTCGGCGGTCTCGCCTTCGCAGGGGACCCATCCCATGCCGATGGCGGCGCCGAGGTGGTGGCCGTAGTTGCCCGAGGTGACGATGCCGATGGTCTGGCCGTCGCGGATCAGCGCCTCGTTGTGGAAGAGGAGCGGCTCGGGGTGCGTCAGGCGGAACTGGACCATGCGGCGTTTCAGGCCCTCTTCCTTCTTCCGAAGAACGGCGTCGCGGCCGATGAAGGAGCCGTATTTCGAGGGCGTCTTGTCGGGCTTCACGGCGAAGCCGAGGCCCGCCTCGAGGACGTGGTCCTCGTCGGTGATGTCGTGGCCGAAATGGCGGAACGCCTTTTCGATGCGACAGGAATCGAGGGTGTGGAGGCCGCAGAGCTTGAGGCCGTGCGGGCGGCCCGCTTCCTCGATGGCCTCGAAGACGTGCGCCGCCTGGTCGGCGGGGACGTAGACCTCCCAGCCGAGCTCGCCGACATAGGAGACGCGGTGGAGGCGGCCCGTGCCGAGGCCGATGCCCGCCTCGCGCATGGTGCCGAAGGGGAAGTCGGCGGTGGCGAGCGAGGTGTCCGTGATCGGTTGCAGCAGGTCGCGGGACCTGGGCCCCATGACGGCGAGGACCGCCTCGGCGGCGGTGACGTCGGTGGCGACGCAGTGGGCCTCCTCGGGCGTGTGGCGGCGGATCCAGGCGAGGTCGCGCTGGAGGGTGGCCGCGGGGGTGACGACGAGGAAGGCCGTCTCGGAGAGGCGGGTGACGGTGAGGTCGGCCTCGATGCCGCCGCGGTCGTTGAGGAACTGGGTGTAGACGATGCGGCCGGGCTCGACGGCGACGTCGTTGGCGGCGATGCGCTGGAGGACGTCGCCCGCGTCGCGGCCCTCGACGCGGATCTTTCCGAAGGAGGTCATGTCGAAGAGGCCGACGCCCTCGCGGACGGCCGCGTGCTCGCGGGCGGCGTTCTCGAACCAGTTCTGGCGGCCCCAGGAGTACCGGTACTCGCGCTCCTGGCCGTCGTCGGCGAACCAGTTGGCGCGCTCCCAGCCCGCCGCCTCGCCGAAGACGGCGCCGCGGGCCTTCAGGTGCTCGTGCAGGGGCGAACGGCGGACGCCGCGGGCGGTCTCGGGCTGGCGATACGGAAAATGGTCGGCGTAGAGGAGGCCCAAGGTCTCGGAGACGCGCGCGCGCAGGTACTGCCGGTTGCCCTGGAAGGGCTGGGCGCGGCGGATGTCCACGTCCCAGAGGTCGAAGGGCGGCTGGCCGTCCTCGATCCACTGGGCGAGCGCCCAGCCGGCGCCGCCCGCCGACTGGATGCCGACCGAGTTGAAGCCCGCCGCCACCCAGAAGCCGCGCGTCTCGGGGGCCTCGCCGAGATAGTAGCGGTTGTCGGGGGTGAAGCTTTCGGGGCCGTTGAAGAAGGTGTGGATGCCGGCCTCGGCAAGCATGGGCAGGCGGCTGATGCCCATCTCGAGGATCGGCTCGAAATGCTCGATGTCCTCGGGGAGCTGGTCGAAGCAGAAGGACTCGGGGATCGCCATGCCCTCGGGCGGCCAGGGCTTGGCCTCTGCCTCGAAGGCGCCGAGCATCATCTTGCCGGCGTCCTCCTTGTAGTAGGCGCACTCGTCCGGCACGCGGAGGACGGGGAGGGGGGCGAGGCCCTCGATGCCCTCGGTGACGATGTAGAAGTGCTCGCAGGCGTGGAGTGGCACGTTGACGCCGGCCATGCGCCCGATCTCGCGGCCCCACATGCCGGCGCAGTTGATGACGATGTCGGCGTCGATGCGGCCCTCGGCGCCGTCGCTGGCCCAGGAGAGGCCGGTGACGCGGGCCCCCTCGCGGTGGATGGCGGTGACGCGGGTCTCCTCGACGATGCGGGCGCCGCCGGCGCGGGCGCCCTTGGCGAGCGCGTGGGCGACGTTGGCGGGGTCGGCCTGGCCGTCGCCCTCGATGAAGACGGCGGCGGTGACGTCGTCGGTCTTGACGTGGGGGTAGCGGTCGCGGACCTCCGTGGCGGTGATCTCGCCGGCCTCGACGCCGAAGGCGCGGGCCATGGAGGCGGAGCGCAGGATCTCCTCGCGGCGTTCGGGCGTGAGCGCGAGGATGATGGAGCCGAGCTGGCGCATGCCGGTCGCTACACCGGTCTCGGCCTCGAGGCCGGCATAGAGGTCGGCGGAGTACTTGGCGAGTCGGGTCATGTTGTGCGTGGCGCGGAGCTGGCCGATGAGGCCCGCCGCGTGCCAGGTGGTGCCGCTCGTCAGCTGCTTGCGCTCCAGCAGCACCACGTCGGTCCAGCCGAGCTTCGCCAGGTGGTAGGCCACCGAGCAGCCGGCGACGCCGCCGCCGATGATGACGGCGCGGGCGTGGGCGGGGATCTCAGCCATTGGGGACTCCGACGATTTCATGGCCCGCCTCGGCGAGGTGGCGGGCGAGGATCTCGATGTGCTCGGGGCCGATCTCGCAGCAGCCGCCTACGATGGTGGCGCCGGCCTCGACCCAGCCCATGACGACGTCGGCATAGGCCGCGGGCGTCAGGTCCTCGCGGCCCGAGAGCGCCCTGACGGTGGCGCCGGGGGCGAAATCGCCGGAGATGCCGGCGAAGCCGTTGGCGTAGCCGCCGAAGGGGCGGCCGGAGGGCGCGGCCACTGCCGCGAGCTCGGGCATGGCCGCGGTCAGGGCCTCCGGCACCGAACAGTTGAAGAGGAAGGCGGCGATGTCGAGGTTGTCGAGGCGGGCGGCGGCCTCGGCGACGCTCTCGCCGGAGCGGAGCTGTTTGGACGTGTCGTCCTTGAGCGTCCAGGCGACCCAGACCGGCTTGCCGCCGCCGCCCTCGAGCGCGCCGCGCGCGGCGCCGAGGGCCTGGCCGGAATGGGCCATGGTCTCGCAGAGGAAGAGGTCGACATGGGGTGCCTGCAGCGCGGCGATCTCGGCGTAGGTCGGCGCCGTCTCGTCGGGGTCGTTGGCGAGCTCGGGGCGGTAGCTCCAGGACAGCGGCGGCAGGCAGCCGGCGATGGCGACATCCTCGCCGACGGCGTCGCGGGCGTCGCGGGCGATCTCGCAGGCGCGGCGCTGCAGCTCCTCGAAGCGGTCCTCCTGGTCCTGCCGCGCCAGCTTCTCCCGCGTCACCGAATAGGCGTTGACGATGATGACGCGGGCGCCGGCGCGGATGAAGGCCTCGTGGACGTCCTTCACGAGATCGGGGAAGTGCATCATTACCTCGGCCGACCAGAGCGGCGTGGGCTCGGCGGGGCTGCGCTTGATGAGCTCCTGGCCCATGCCGCCGTCGAGGAGCGTGATCCGGGTCATGCCTTGAGCCTTTCGTTGTCGGGGTCCCAGAGGGGCCGGTCCGGCTGCACGGTCGCCGGGCGGCGCTCGCCGTGGATCTCGACCTCGACCGCCGTGCCGGGGGCGGCGGCGTCCGCGCGCAGGACCGAGAGGGCGACCGAGGCGCCGACACGGTAGCCCCAGGCCCCCGAGGTTGTCTCGCCCACGATCTCGCCGTTGCGCCACACGGTGGACATGTAGGGCGCGTCCGCCGCGCCGGCCTCGACGATCAGGGGGGCGAAGCGCTTTTTCGGGCCGGCCTCGCGCTCGGCGGCCAGCGTGGCCTTGCCGGGGAAGCCGGGCTTGTCGAGGCGGAGGAAGCGGCCGAGGCCGGCCTCGAGCACCGTGTAGTCGGTGGAGAGGTCGCCCTTCCAGGCGCGGTAGGCCTTCTCGATGCGCAGGGAGTCGAGGGCGAACATGCCGAAGGGCTTCGCGCCCGCCGCCGTCACCGCGTCCCAGATGGCGGGGGCGCTTTCCGGCGCGCAGTGGATTTCCCAGCCGAGCTCGCCGGCGAAGGCGACGCGGATCAGGGCGGCGGGGTGGTCGGCCACGCGGGCGTCGAACTGCATCGAGAGCCAGGGCAGCGCCAGGTCGCCATCGGTCAGGGGCCCGAGCACCTCGCGCGCCCGCGGGCCGGTGACCAGCAGGCACTCCACCGTGTCCGAGTGCTCGGAGAGGGCGACGCCCTCCGGGGCACGCCGCGACAGGTGCTCGAGGTCGTGCTGGCGCGCGGCGGCGGCGGTGATGAGGCCGACGTCGTCGGGGCCGTGGACCATCAGGGACATCTCGGTGAGCACGCGGCCGCGCTCGTCGGGGAAGTAGGCGAGGCCGATGCGGCCGGGCTCGGGCAGGCGCGAGCAGGTCAGGCCGTCGACGAAGTCGCGGGCGCCGGCGCCCTCGACCTTGATGCGGGTGAAGCCCGGGATGGCGATGACGCCGCAGGAGTCGCGGACCGCCTCGCACTCCTCGCGGATGCGGGGCTCCCAGGGGCCGGCACGGTTCCAGGTCTGGGTGGCCTCCTCTGAGGTGTCGTCGCCCTCCCGCGCGTACCAGAGCGCGCGCTCCCAGCCGCCGAAGGCGCCGAAGACGGCGCCGGCGTCGATCATCCGTTCGTGGGCGCGGGAGGTCTTGAGGGGCCGCCCCGCCGGCCAGGAATGCCAGGGGAAATGCATGGCGTATTCGTGGCCGTAGACCTCGATCGCCTTGGCGCGGGCGTAGTCCCGCGTGGCCCAGGGGCCGAAGCGGCGCGGGTCGCAGGCCCACATGTCCCACTCGGTGCCGCCGTCGATGATCCACTCGGCGAGCACCTTGCCGGCGCCGCCCGCCTGGGCGATGCCGAAGGTGAAGACGCAGGTCTCGAAGGCGCCTTCGACGCCCGGCATCGGGCCGATCAGCGGGTTGCCGTCTGGGGCGTACGGGATCGGGCCGTTGACGACGCGGCTGAGGCCCGCCTCGGCGAGGACGGGGACGCGGGCGATGGCGTCCTCGAGATACCACTCCAGCCGCTCGAGGTCGTCGGGGAAGAGCTGGAAGGAGAACTCCTCCGGGATCGGGTCCTCCGGCCCGGTCCAGCGGGCGCGGCAGTTCCGCTCGTAGGGCCCGAGATTGAAGCCGTGCTTCTCCTGGCGGAGGTAGTAGGAGGAGTCGACGTCGCGCAGGAGCGGCAGCTTGCGGCCCTCGCGCTCGGACCAGGCCTGAACCTCGGGCACGGCGTCGAACATGATGTACTGGTGCTCCATCGAGACCACCGGGATCTCGCGGCCGAAGAGCGCGCCCACCTCGCCCGCGCGGTAGCCGGCGGCGTTGACCACGTACGCGCAGCGGAGCGGGCCCTCGCTGGTCTCGATCACCCACTCCCCGTTCTCGCGGCGGGCGCCGGTCACCTCGCAGAAGCGGGTGATGGTCTGGCCGAGGTCGCGCGCGCCCTTGGCGAGCGCCTGGGTCAGCTGGGCCGGGTCGATGTCGCCGTCGTAAGGGTCGTAGAGGCCGCCGGCGAGGTCGTGGAGCGCGAGGAAAGGGTAGCGCGCCTTCAGCTCGTCCGGCGTGCAGACCTCGATATCCATGCCCTGGTGGCGGCCCATGCCCTTGACGCGCTCGAACTCCTGCATGCGCTCGCGGGAGTGGGCGAGGCGGACCGAGCCGGTGACGTGGTAGTTCATCGGGTAGTCCACCGCTGCCGAGAGCCCGCGGTAGAGTTCGGTGGAATACCGCTGCATGTTCATGATCGCCCAGGAGGCGGAGAAGGTCGGCACGTTGCCCGCCGCGTGCCAGGTGGAGCCGGAGGTCAGCTCGTTCCGCTCGAGGAGCACGCAGTCGGTCCATCCCCTGAGCGCGAGGTGGTAGAGCGCCGAGCAGCCCACCGCGCCGCCGCCGATGATCGCCACGCGGGCCGTCGAGGGTAGCTCTGCCATCGGTCTCCTCCCCAGTGGGCTCTCTCAGTAGACGGGCGGCGCGATCACCCAGACGGCGACGGCCGCGACGTCGCCGGGGTTGCGCCATCGGAAGGGTTCGCCCCGGAAGCGGAAGCTGTCGCCGGGGCGGAGGCGGAAGTGGCGCGCGCCGATCCAGAGCTCGAGCTCGCCGGCGATCAGGTAGCCGGCCTCCTCGGTCGGCCGCGTGACGAACTCGGGCCGCTCGGCCCGCGCGTCGAAGACCGAGCGGACGATCTCGAAGGAGCCGGCGAGGTCGGGCGAGAGGAGCTGCTCGGTCAGCCCCTCCGCCGCGCTGCCGAGGGTGCGCCGCGCGCCTCCGCGCACGACGTAGCCGCGCTCGGGACCAGGCGCCGGGTCCGGGCCGAAGAGGAGCGACATGGGCTGGTCGAGCGCCTCCGCCAGGCGGCGGAGGTCGGAGATGGTCGGCTCGGCGAGGTCGCGCTCGACCTGGGAGAGCCAGCCGACGGAGCGCCCGACCGCGCCCGCAAGCGCGACCAGCGTCAGGCCGCGGGCCTTGCGG
>JBEPXW010000091.1:0-6629 GCA_041641715.1 Pseudomonadota bacterium | reverse complement strand
AGTGACCGCCCCAACGCCGCTGAATGCCATCAGAAGCCCGAGCCCATCGGCTCCGATTTCAAGGACGTCTCGGGCAAATACAGGAAGCAGTTGTAAGTAGGGGAAGATGAAGAACATGGGAACGGCGGCCATCAAGATAAGATCGCGGAGGAGCGGATTGGCTCGCAGGTAACGGAAGCCAGCGAGTGTGTCGCCACCATCTGTGTCCAGATTCGCCCTGCGACGCGGAAAGCGGAGAGCAACCGAAGCGACGAGCGCCAGCACCAGCACGGTCGCTTGAAAGAGAAAGGCACCGGCGACCGACCAGTATCCAATGATCAGTCCCGCCACTGATGGCCCGAAGATCCTGGAAACATGCTGGGCCGACGAGATAAGGCCGACCGCGCCGGCCATGTCGGCGCGTGGAACAGTGTCGGGGACGATCGTCTGACGGGCTGAATTGTTGACCGACATCAACGCGCCGGCGGTGAAGGCGGAACCTGCCTTCCTCCCAGAACTCGATCTCGTCGGGGACGATGCGGAACCCGGTCCAGAACGGCGGACGCGGCACCGGGCCTGCTCACGATTCTCGCCCCGCGGCATCCGCATCGGGCCGCGGAGATCGCCGCGGTGCTGACCGGGCAGGGGCTCTCGGTCGCAAGGCGGTCGCTCGGCGAGGTGCCCGGTCCGGACACGGATATCTGGCTCGTCGACACCCTCGGAGAGACGGGGCTCTGGCTGCGCGCTGTGTCGCTTGCCTTCATCGGCGGATCGCTCGGGCAGGCCGGCGGTCATACGCCGTTCGAGGCGGCGGCGCTGGGCGTCGCCATTCTGCACGGCCCCGAAACGGCCAGCTTCGCGTCGGCGTATGCGGCGCTCGATGCGGCAGGCGCGGCGCAAACGGTCAGGGACGGCGAGGCGCTGGGCGGGGCCGTGGCGTCGCTTCTCGGCAACGCGGGCAAGCGGCGGGCGATGGCCGAGGCGGCCGTCGGCGTCCGTGCGCGGCTGGCTGCGGATGCCGGGGCGCTCGCCGCCGAGGCGCTGGCATTGATGGAGACGCGGGCGTGAGAGCGCCCGCGTTCTGGTGGCGGGCGCCGGAGGGTGCCGGCTGGCCGGCCCGCCTGTTGGCTCCGGCCGTGGCGCTGTGGCGGATGGAGGCCCGGCGGCGCAAACGGGCTGCCGAGCCCTACCGGGCGCCGGTTCCCGTGATCTGCGTCGGCAACCTGACGGTCGGCGGGGCGGGAAAGACGCCGCTCGTGGCGGCTCTCCTGCAGCGGCTCGATGGGTCCGGCGCGGCGGTGCATGTCGTCAGCCGGGGGCACGGCGGGCGGCTTGCGGGGCCGCACCGGGTGGATCCCGGACGTGACAGCCATGGCGAGGTCGGCGACGAGGCCCTGATGCTGGCGGCGCTCGCACCCGTCTGGGTCGCGCGCGACCGGGGGGCCGGCGTCCGCGCGGCGGTCGGGGCCGGGGCGGCGGCCGTGGTGATGGATGACGGCTTCCAGAATCCCTCCGTGGCGAAGGATTGCTCGATCGTCGTGGTGGACGCGGGACAGGCATTCGGCAACGGACGCCTGATTCCAGCGGGACCGCTGCGCGAGCCGGTCCCGGAGGGCCTCGCCCGCGCGCACGCCGTGGTGCTGGTCGGCGAGAATGCGGAGCGGGAGCGGGCACTCACGCGGTGGCCGGCGCTCGCCGGCGCGGTGGCGGCGCGGCTGGTGCCGGTCGAGACGGGACTCCCGCTCGCGGGCGAACCCGTGATGGCGTTCGCCGGAATCGGTCGGCCGGAGAAATTCTTCGCGACGCTCCGTCGTCTGGGCGCGGACATCGTTCAGGCGATTCCCTTCCCCGATCACGCCGCGTACCCGGCGGCCGTCCTGCGCCGCCTGCTGCGCGAGGCCCGTGCACGCGGCGCGATGCTGGTGACCACGGAGAAGGACGCCGTGCGCCTTCCGGCCGCATTCCGGCGCGAGGTGGCGGTCGTGCAGGTGCGCCTCGAGCCGGAAGACTGGAGCGCGCTCGACCGGGCTCTCGCCGAGGTTGCCGGGTTTCGCCTAAATTTGGACTGAAATGCCCCATTCGCGGCAGGCTTGCGCCATCTTGGCGAGTCATGAAGGAGGGGTCCCTCAGCGACATGGTAGCTGAAGCCGACTGCGGGGCCTCCGGGCCCCGCTTTTTTTTGTCGCCCCTTTCGGTGGGCGCGCCGGCGACCCCAACCCGGTTTCGGCGCGGAACGCTGCCGCCCGGACGGGGAGGCGCGAGCCGAGTCAGGTCCTGTCACCTAGAGATTTTCGAACATGCGAGGGGAACGCGTTTCCTGCTCGTGAACGGCACGCACCTTTCAACACCGGCGGGGGGAGGGCCGATATATACGAGAGGAAATGTGAAATTTACGGTGGCAGGATTGTTCGGCGCGGTATTGGAAAATTTTAACGGATCGAATTCTTCCAACCATTCTTTGGTGATAGCGGCATTCTGTGGGCGGCCCCGCAGGGCGCGTCGTTTTTCGGCCTTGCAATGTCGATTCCAGTCTATATTCTCCACGCTCACAGCGCGGTTGCAGCCGGTGTGAGGGGCCTGACCCCTCCCGAGACAGCGGGCCTGCAGCCGTCGGCTCAAGCGACCGACGAATGGAAGGCCTCGAGAGAGGTCTTGTCGCGCGAGCCAGCGCCGTCGCGCATCGACGCGCGAGCATGCGGTCGGGACCGCGCGGCGCTCACCAGGAACTGACATTGGCGTGACCCTTCTCGGTGGTCGCGCGTGCGCATTGGCCGGCCCGACGTCATGCCGGCGGCGGGGCAGTGCATAAAAAAGGGAGATCGTAGGCACGATGACCGAAGCAGCGATCAAGCAGCGAAATGCAGAGCTGGCGCTCGACGAGCAGCAATACGGCGAGGATCCCCTGGCCGACCGCGAGACCGACCTCTACCGCGGCGAGTACGTCCAGACCTTCGTCGAGAAGTGGGACGAGCTGATCGACTGGGACGGCCGCGCCCGGAGCGAGGGCCAGTTCTTCATCGACGTGCTGCGCGCCCGCGGCAAGGAGACCGTGCTCGACGTCGCTTGCGGCACCGGCTTCCATTCGGTGCGGCTGACCGAAGCGGGCTTCAACGTCACCTCGGCCGACGGCTCGGCGGCGATGCTGGCCAAGGCCTTCGAGAACGGCAAGTCGCGCGGGCTTATCCTCAAGACCGTGCAGGCCGACTGGCGCTGGCTCAACAAGGACATCCAGGGCAAATATGACGCGATCATCTGCCTCGGCAACTCGTTCACGCACCTGCACGAGGAGTCGGATCGCCGCCGCGCGCTCGCCGAGTTCTACGCCGCGCTCAAACATGACGGCATCCTGATCCTCGACCAGCGCAACTACGACGCCATGCTGGACGAGGGCTTCTCGTCCAAGCACAAGTACTATTACTGCGGCGACGAGGTCTCGGCCGAGCCCGAGTACATCGATGAGGGCCTCTGCCGCATGAAGTACGAGTTCAAGGACGGCGCCAGCTACACGCTGAACCTGTGCCCGATCCGCAAAAACTACATGCGGCAGCTCCTGCAGGAGGCCGGGTTCCAGCGCGTGCGGACCTATGGCGACTTTCAGGAGACCTACGCCGAGAACGACCCGGACTTCTTCATCCACGTCGCGGAGAAGTCGTTCCTGCAGGTCGCCCGTTGGGGCGGTCCGGTCAAGGGCGACGGCGCGGACATCCGCGAGGTCACCGAGGACTACTACGACTCGGACGACGCTGACACCTTCTACTCGACCGTCTGGGGTGGCGAGGACCTGCACATCGGCATCTACGAGAACACCCGCGACATCCGCGAGGCATCCGCCGAGACAGTGGACCGCATGGCGGCCATGGTGCCGAACCTGGACCAGAACGCGCGGGTGCTCGACATCGGCGCCGGCTATGGCGGCTCGATGCGCCGGATCGTCCGCGAGACGGGGTGCGAGGCGGTCTGTCTCAACATCTCGGAGACGCAGAACGACCACAACCGCTACAAGAACCGCCGTCAGGGGCTGGCGGACCAGGTCAAGGTCGTCCACGGCGTGTTCGAGGACATTCCCGAGCCGGACGCCAGCTACGACGTGGTCTGGAGCCAGGACGCCATCCTGCACTCCGATGAGCGTGCCAAGGTGCTGGCCGAGGTCTGGCGCGTTCTGAAGCCGGGCGGTTACTTCGTCTTCACCGATCCGATGCAGGCTGATGACGTGCCGGAGGGCGTGCTCCAGCCTGTTTACGACCGGCTGCAGCTGAACAGCCTCGGCTCGCTTCGTTTCTACCGCGAGGCCGCGGAGGCGATCGGCTTCGAGGTGCTGACGCAGGAGGTGATGACCGATCAGCTCCGCAACCACTACGCCCGCGTGCGCGAGGACATGCTCGCCAACCGGGACAAGCTGGTGAAGAGCGGTGCCTCCGAGCAGTACATCGACAAGATGGCCACGGGGCTGGAGAACTGGGTGAAGGCCGCGGACGCCGGCCATCTCCGCTGGGGCATCCAGCTCTTCCGCAAGCCCGAGTAAGGGCGGCCATTCCGGACGGCCCCCGCGGGGGCCGTCCCCACCGATATCCGATGGGAGGATTTGCGATGCCTACCAATGGGCATACGCCCGCGCCGGACATCACGGTCTCGTTCGAGCTGTTCCCGCCGAAGACCGAGAAGGGTCTCGCGACGCTCGACACCACCGTGGACCGTCTCTCGGCGCTCGACCCCGAGTACTTCTCGGTGACCTACGGCGCCGGCGGCACGACGCGCGACCGCACCCGCGGCGTCGTGACCCGGGTCGGCAAGCGCACCGGGCGGCTCGTGGCGCACCACCTGACCTGCGTCAACGCCAGCCGCGCCGAGATCGAGGAGCAGGCGCGCGAGCTCTGGTCGGCCGGCGTCCGCCGGCTGGTGGCGCTGCGCGGCGATCCGCCCGACGGCGAGCAGTTCACGCCGCGCGAGGATGGCTTCGTCTGCGCCGCCGACCTGGTCGAGGCGCTGATGAAGATCGGCGACTTCGACATCCGGGTGGCCTGCCATCCGGAGGTGCATCCGGATGCGGTGAGCGCCGAGGCCGACCTCGACAACCTGAAGCGCAAGTTCGACGCGGGCGCCACCAAGGCGATCACGCAGTACTGCTTCGACACCGACGAGATCCTGCGCTTCGTCGAGAAAGCACGGGCGCGTGGCATCGACGACCAGATCGTGCCGGGGATCATGCCCGTTTTCCACTTCGAGAAGCTCAAGAACTTCTCCGAGAAGTGCGGCGCGACGATCCCGGACTGGCTGGCGGAGATGTTCGAGGGCCTGGACGACGACCCCTCGATGCGGTCGATGGTCGCCTCGGCGGTCGCCGCCGAGCAGTGCAGCCGCCTGATCGATGCGGGGTTCCGCGAGTTTCACGTGTATACTCTGAACAAGGCCGAGCTGAGCGTCGCGCTCTGCCGCGCGCTCGGCCTCAAGGACGCGGCTGCCGAAGTCAGCAGCGCGGCCTGAAGGGAGAGAAATGAGTAGAATCGACGAGCTGGAGCGGCTGAGCGCCGAGCGGATCCTGATCCTCGACGGCGCGATGGGCACCATGATCCAGGCGGAGAGCCCGGACGAGGTGGCCTATCGCGGCGACAGGTTCAAGGACCACGCCTCGGACCTCGCCGGCAATAACGAGCTCCTCAGCCTGACCGCGCCCGACATGATCCGCGGCATCCATGCGGCCTTCATCGAGGCCGGGGCGGATATCATCGAGACCAACACCTTCTCGGCGACCCGGATCAGCCAGGCGGACTACGCGCTCGAGGACCTCGTGCCGGAGCTGAACAAGGAGTCTGCGCGGCTGGCGCGCGAGGCGGCGGACGCCGCCGACCGGCCGGTCTGGGTCGCGGGCGCCATCGGGCCGACCAACCAGACCGCGAGCATCTCGCCGGACGTCAACGACCCCGGCATGCGCAAGGTCACCTTCGACGACCTCGCCAGGGCTTACGGCGAGGCGGCGCGCTGCCTGATCGAGGGCGGGGTGGACCTGCTGCTGATCGAGACGATCTTCGACACGCTGAACGCCAAGGCGGCGATCTTCGCCATCGAGGAGCTGCGCGACGAGGGGCTCGATGTGCCGCCGCTGATGATCTCGGGCACCATCACCGACCGCTCGGGGCGCACGCTGACGGGCCAGACGCCGGAGGCGTTCTGGATCTCGATGAGCCATGCACGCCCCTTCTCGGTCGGCCTCAACTGCGCGCTCGGCGCCAAGGAGCTGCGCCCGCACGTGCGTGCGCTCTCCCAGGTCGCCGACACCCGCGTCTCGGCCTACCCGAACGCCGGGCTGCCGAACGAGATGGGCGGCTATGACGAGACGCCTGAGGAGACCGCGGCGCATCTCGAGGAGTGGGTCGAGGCCGGGCTCGTCAACATCGTCGGCGGGTGCTGCGGCACCACGCCAGATCATATCCGCGCCATCGCCGAGGCCGTGAAGGGGAAGGCTCCGCGCAAGATTCCGCCGAGGGCGGAAGTGCTGCGCCTTTCCGGGCTCGAGATGTTCGAGGCGCGCGAGCAGGAAAACGAGGAGGCAGAGACGGCATGACCGTTGCCAGCTTCATCAATATCGGCGAGCGCACCAACGTCACAGGGTCGGCCAGGTTCAAGAAGCTGATCATGGACGGCGACTACGAGAC
>JBEPXW010000090.1:0-6632 GCA_041641715.1 Pseudomonadota bacterium | reverse complement strand
CTGAATTCCTACACCGACTCGGACGAGGACCATGCGCTGGCCGAGCGGATCGCCTCGGAGCACGGCGCACAAGCGCGCTACATCCAGGCCGACATGGCGGACCCGGAGGCCTGCCGCGCGCTGGTGGCGCGGGCGGCCGAAGAACTCGGCGGCGTCGACGTCCTCGTCAACAACGCCGGCATCCAGCACGTCGCGCCGATCGACGAGTTCCCCGCGGAGAAATGGGACGCGATCATCGCGATCAATATGAGCTCGGCCTTCCACACCACGGCCGCCGCCCTGCCGCTGATGCGCCAGCGCGGCTGGGGGCGGGTCATCAACATCGCCTCGGCGCACGCGCTGACCGCCTCGCCCTACAAGTCGGCCTATGTCACGGCGAAGCACGGGATGGTCGGGCTGACCAAGGTCGCGGCGCTCGAGACGGCGGAGGAGCCGATCACGGTGAACGCCATCTGCCCGGGCTACGTGCTGTCGCCCCTGATCGAGTCGCAGATCCCGGACCAGATGAAGACGCACGGCATGGACCGCGAGACGGTGATCCGCGAGGTCATGCTGGCGCGGCAGCCCTCGAAGGCGTTCGTCACCATCGAGCAGGTGGCGGGCACGGTGGCCTTCCTCTGCTCGGAGGACGCCGCCCAGATCACGGGCACGGCCCTCTCGGTCGACGGGGGCTGGACGGCACTGTGAGCGCGGCGGCGAAGACGATCAACCTCGCGCTCCAGGGCGGGGGCGCGCACGGCGCCTTCACCTGGGGCGCGCTCGACCGGCTGCTCGAGGAGGAGCGGCTCGAGATCGAGGCGATCAGCGCCACATCGGCCGGGGCGATGAATGCGGCGATGCTGAAGACGGGCTTCGTCGCCGGCGGGCGCGCCGGGGCGCGGGCGCAGCTGGACCGCTTCTGGGGCGCGATCCGGCGCGGCTCGCAGGCGAACGCCAACCCGCTGGCGGACTGGCTGGCCATGTTCTGGCCCGAGGCGGCGCGCAACCTCGACCGGATGACGCGGGCGCCGGTGCACTACGCGGCCGACTCGTTCCGCCGCGCCGTCTCGCCCTATGGCTGGAATCCGCTGAACATAAACCCGCTGCGCGAGCTGCTGGAGCGCCTGATCGACTTCGACAGCGTCTGCAGCGACTGCCGGCCGCACCTGTTCCTCGGCGCCACGAACGTGCGGACGGGCAAGATCAAGGTGTTCAGGGAGCGGGAGATCTCGATCGACGCTGTGCTCGCCTCGGCCTGCCTGCCGGACGTGTTCCAGGCGGTCGAGATCGATGGCGAGCACTACTGGGACGGCGGCTTCATGGGCAACCCGGCGCTGTTCCCGCTTTTCTACGAGGCGGACTGCGCCGACATTGTCATCATCCACGTCAACCCGATCGAGCGACCGGACGTGCCGCAATCGGCCGCCGACATCCTCGACCGGGTGAACGAGATCTCGTTCAACTCGTCCCTGCTGCGCGAGCTGCGCGTGGTCGCCTTCGTCAAGCGCCTGATCGCCGAGGGCAGGATCCGCCACGGCGAGATGAAGGATGTGATGATCCACTCGATCCGGGACGACGCGGCGATGGCCGCGCTGAGCGGTCCGAGCAAGCTGCACCCGGACCCGGGGCTCATAGACCGGCTGAAGGCCACGGGCCGTGCGGCGGCCGACGACTTCCTGCGGGTGCACTGGAAGAGCATCGGTATCGAGGGCACCGTGGACCTCAAGGCGATGTATGACTGACGGACGATGCAGACATTGACATTTTTCGATATATCAGGATTTCTCGATATATGAACAGAAAACAGGCCCTCGATTCGCTGGATGCCCTCGCGCACGAGCGCCGCCTCGACGCCTTCCGCGTGCTGGTGCAGGCCGAGCCCGGCGGGCTCCTCGCCGGCGAGGTCGCCGAGCGTCTCGACGTGCTGCAGAACACCATGTCCGGCCATCTCGCCGCGCTGGCGCAGGCGGGGCTGGTGACGGCCCGACGCGAAGGGCGCGCGGTGCGCTATAAGGTGGACGTCGGTGCCGTGCGCGGGCTGTTCTCCTTCCTGATGGACGACTGCTGCGGCGGGCGGAGCGAGCTCTGCGACCTCTCGCGCCCGCGCGACGCCCTGCCCTTCGAAAAGCTGATCGCCGCGGGCCGGCGGTTCAACGTGCTGTTTCTCTGCACCCACAACTCCGCCCGCTCGATCATGGCCGAGGCGATCGTGAACCACGACTACGGCGCGCGCTTCCGCGCCTACTCGGCCGGCAGCGACGCGTCCGGCGAGATCAGCCCCGACGCGCTGGCGCTGCTCGACCGGCTTGGCTACCCGCTGGAGGGGTTGCGGTCGAAAGGCTGGGACGAGTTCGCCGCCGAGGACGCGCCGAAGATGGATTTCGTCTTCACCGTCTGCGACGGCGCCGCCGCCGAGCGTTGCCCCGTCTGGCCCGGCGCGCCGATGAGCGCGCACTGGGGCGTGCCGGACCCAAGGGCCGTCACCGGCGACGCCACCCGGCGCCGCCTCGCGCACCTGGAAGCCTTCCGCATGCTCGAGCGGCGAATCGGGAGCTTCGCCAGCCTGCCATTCGCCGCACTCGAGCGGACGGCGCTGAAGCGGCGGCTCGACCAGATCGGCGAAGACGAGCCCCGGCTCGCCGACAGTCACTGATCCCGCTCCGTCGCGCCGGGGCCGCCCAAGACCATTCCGCCGGAGGAATCGTTTCGATGAGCGACGCTGCAACCGCCGCCCGCCCTCGCCCGAGGCTCGGCGCTCTCGACCGCTTTCTGACGGTCTGGATTTTCGCCGCAATGGCGCTGGGCGTGGCGCTGGGCCGGCTTTTCCCGGGACTCCCGGCGGCGCTCGACAGCCTCTCGGTCGGCACGACCAACCTGCCGATCGCGCTCGGGCTGATCCTGATGATGTACCCGCCGCTCGCGCGTGTGCGCTACGAGGCGCTGCCGAAGGTCTTCGCCGACACGCGAACGCTGGCACTCTCGCTCGTGCTCAACTGGGTTGTCGGGCCGGTGCTGATGTTCGGCCTTGCCGTGACCCTCCTGCCAGACATGCCGGGATACATGGTCGGCGTGATCCTGATCGGGCTGGCGCGCTGCATCGCCATGGTGATCGTCTGGAACACGCTGGCCGAGGGCGACAACCAGTACGTCGCGGCGCTGGTCGCCTTCAACAGCCTGTTCCAGATCGCGTTCTTCAGCCTCTACGCCTGGGTGTTTATCACCGTTCTGCCGGGCTGGCTGGGTCTCGGCGGGGCCGTCGTCGAGATCGGCATCGGCGAGATCGCGCAGAGCGTGGCGATCTATCTCGGCATCCCCTTCGTCGCCGGCTTCCTGACGCGGCTCGTGCTGATCCGCCGCATGGGCGAAGCCTGGTACGAGGGCGAGTTCCTGCCACGGATCGGGCCGCTGACGCTCGGGGCGCTCCTCTTCACCATCGTCGCCATGTTCGCCTTCCAGGGGGCGAAGATCGTCGAGCTGCCGCTGGACGTGCTGCGCGTGGCGCTGCCCCTGGCGATCTACTTCGTGGTGATGTTCCTGATCTCGTTCTTCCTCGGCCGCCTCGCGGGCGCGGACTATCCGCGCACCACCAGCCTTTCCTTCACCGCCGCGAGCAACAACTTCGAGCTGGCCATCGCGGTGGCCATCGCCACCTTCGGCATTGCTTCGCCGGAGGCCTTCGCCACGGTGGTCGGACCGCTGGTCGAGGTGCCGGTGCTGATCATGCTGGTCAACCTCGCCTTCTGGTTCCGGCGCCGTCTCTTCGGGGGCGCCGCGGCACGCGCCGGCTGAGCCGCGGATTGGACATCGCCGCGCGCCGCGCCTAGATCAGGCACATGGTTAGACTCGACATCATCTCCGACCCGATCTGCCCCTGGTGCTATATCGGCAAGGCGCGGCTCGACCACGCGATCGCCGAGACGGGGGTCAATCCCTTCGACGTCGTCTGGCGCATCTTCCGGCTGAACCCCGACATGCCGCGCGAGGGCATGGACCGGAAAGCCTACCTCGAGGCCAAGTTCGGCGGCCCGGAGGGGGCTGAGCAGGTCTATTCCCGCGTCCGCCAGGAGGCCGAGCGCTCGGGGCTGGAGCTGCATTTCGACAAGATCGCGCGCACGCCCAGCACCCTCGACGCGCACCGTCTGATTCGCTGGGCCGGGGCCAGCGGCAACCAGACCCCGGTCGCGCAGGCGCTGTTCGAGCGGTACTTCGAGCGCGGCGAGGACATCTCGGACCGCGAGGTGCTGCTCGACGTCGCCGAGGGCGCCGGCATGGAGCGCGACGTGGTGGCGCGCCTCCTCGACGGCGACTCGGAGATCGAGGAGCTGCGCGAGGAGGAGGAGCAGATCCGCAGCATGGGCGTCGGCGGCGTGCCCTGCTTCGTGATCGGCGGGAAATACGCGCTGCAGGGCGCGCAGGAGGTCGAGACCTGGAAGCAGGTCCTCACCGAGCTCGACGCCACCATCCGGCAGCAGGCCGCCGAGACGCCGCCCGAGAGCTGAGCCCCCTCACATCAGCGAGCGCCCGCCGCGCCCGTGCGGCGCGTCCCAGTCGAGCTTCGGGCCAAGGGGGACGATGCCGCGCGGGTTCAGGCTGCGGTGGCTGGCGAAGTAATGGTGCTTGATATGGTCGAGCCGGACGGTGTCGCGGATCTCGGGCCACTGGTATAGGTCGCGCAGATATCCATTCAAGGCAGAGTAATCCGCGATTCTCTTTATATTGCACTTGAAGTGTGTCACGTAAACCGGATCGAAACGGACCAGCGTGGTGAACAGCCGCCAGTCCGCCTCGGTGACGCGGTCGCCGATGACGTAGCGGTGGCGCTTCAGCCGCGCCTCGAGCCAGTCGAGCGTCTCGAAGAGCGCCGTGACCGCCTCCTCGTGCGCCTCCTGGCTGCGGGCGAAGCCGGCCTTGTAGACGCCGTTGTTGACGGTCTCGTAGACGCGCTCGTTCACCGCGTCGATCTCGGCGCGCAGCGCCTCGGGGTAGAGATCGTCGCGGTTGCCGGTAAGATCGTCGAAGGCCGAGTTCAGCATCCGGATGATCTCGGCCGACTCGTTCGAGACGATGGTCCCGCGCTCTCGGTCCCAGAGGACCGGGACGGTGACGCGCGTGGTCGCCTTCGGGTCGGCGGCGACATAGACCTCGCGCAGGAACGCCCGGCCACCGATCCGGTCGCCGGTGGCGCCGTTGAAATCCGTGTCGAAGGTCCAGCCGTCGTCGCCCAGGAAGGGGTGCACGACGCTGACGCCGATATGACCCTCGAGCCCCTTGAGCCGGCGGAAGATCAGCGTCCGGTGCGCCCAGGGGCAGGCATAGGAGACGTAGAGGTGGTAACGCCCGCTCTCGGCCGGGAAGCCGCCCTCGCCCGTCGGGCCGGGCGCGCCGTCCGGCGTAATCCAGTTGTGGAAGACGGAGGGCTGGCGCTCGAAGCGGCCATCGCGGCTCGGGGTGTCAACCTCCTCGGCCTGCCACACGCCATCGACCAGCTTGCCCATTGATGCCTCCGTCCTCCGGTTCGCTCGCAACATAGGCCGGATGCCCACCACATCAGCCCCGCTGCGCGCGAAAACTGCCTTGCCGGAACGGCAACACTCCGCGAATGTCCGGGCGGGGGCAACCACGGAGGGCCGCCATGCGCAGCGCGCGCCTCGTCCATGTCGTCTCCACCCATGCCGAGGGCGAGGTGGGCGACGTGATCGTCGGCGGCGTCGCGCCGCCGCCGGGCGCGACGCTGTGGGAGCAGTCGCGCTGGATCGCGCGCGACCAGACCCTGCGCGACTTCGTCCTCAACGAGCCGCGCGGCGGCGTCTTCCGCCACGTCAACCTGCTGGTGCCGCCGATGAACCCGGCCGCGGACGCGGCCTTCATCATCATGGAGCCGGCCGACACGCCGCCCATGTCGGGCTCAAACGCCATCTGCGTCGCGACCGTCCTGATCGAGACCGGCCTCGTCGCCGTGACCGAGCCCGAGACGCTGCTGACCCTCGAGGCGCCGGGCGGCCTGGTCGAGGCCCGCGTCGCCGTGCGCGAGGGCCGGGCCGAGCGGGTGACGATCCGCAACGTGCCCTCCTTCGCCGACCGGCTCGACGCCCCGCTCGAGGTGGCCGGGGTCGGCACCCTGACGGTCGACACCGCCTATGGCGGCGACAGCTTCGTCATCGCGGACGCGGCGGCGCTCGGCTTCGCGCTCACGCCCGACGAGGCGCGCGACATCGCCGGGACGGGCGTCGGCATCACGGCGGCGGCGAACGAGCAGCTCGGCTTCGCGCATCCCGCGATGCCGGACTGGGACCATATCTCGTTCTGCCAGCTCGCGGCCCCGGTGCAGGAGCGGGACAGGGTCCTGACCGGGCGGAACGCGGTGGCGATCCGGCCCGGCAAGGTGGACCGCTCGCCGACGGGCACGGGCTGCTCGGCCCGGATGGCGGTGCTGCATGCGCGCGGGCGGCTGGGTGTCGGGGCGCGGTTCACCGGCGTCTCGCTGATCGGCTCGGAGTTCCACTGCGCCGTCGCCGCGGAGACGCAGGTCGCGGGCCGCCCCGCCATCGTGCCGACGATCGGCGGGCGGGCGTGGATCACCGGGACGCACCAGCACATGCTGGACCCGGCGGACCCGTGGCCGCGCGGATACCGACTCTCCGACACCTGGCCGA
>JBEPXW010000089.1:0-6639 GCA_041641715.1 Pseudomonadota bacterium | reverse complement strand
CGCCGGCGAGCTGATGGAGGCGGCCGCCGCCGAGCTGGCGCCCTATGGCGAGCGGGCCGACCTGCTCCGCGCCGCCGCCCGTTTCGTCGTCGAGCGGCGGGCGTGACGAAGCGGCGAGTGCCCGCGCGGCATCCGCCTGGCGAACGACACAGTTTCAAGAAATTCGCGGGAAATATTCCCCTTAGCAAGTTTGACAATCCCGGGCCCCTTGCCCACGCTTGCCCGCCAACGAGACAGGGGGAGGCACGACCGCGATGACCGAGCCGGAGGAGGGCCGCACCGCAGCCGGGGCCCCGTCCCCCGAGACCCCGCTCTTCGAGGCGCGCGGCATCATCAAGAAATTCGGCGACTTCGCCGCCAACGACGATGTCGGGCTCACCATCCGGGCCGGCGAGAAGCATGCGCTCCTCGGCGAGAACGGCGCCGGCAAGTCGACCCTCGTCAAGATGATCTATGGCGTCATGCAGCCGACCGCCGGCGCGTTCTACTGGCAGGGCCAGCCCACCGTCATCCACAAGCCGGCCGAGGCCCGCGCGCTCGGGATCGGCATGGTGTTCCAGCATTTTTCCGTCTTCGACGCGCTGACGGTCGCCGAGAACATTGCGCTCGCGCTTCCGCCCCAGCGCATGCGCGACCTCGCGCGGCGCATCACGGAGGTCTCCGAGGCCTACGGACTCGCCATCGACCCGCGCCGCGCCGTGCACACCCTCTCGGTGGGCGAGAAGCAGCGCGTCGAGATCATCCGCTGCCTGCTGCAGGACCCGAGGCTCCTGATCATGGACGAGCCGACCTCGGTGCTGACGCCGCAGGAGAGCGAGATGCTGTTCCGCACCCTCGACCAGCTCGCCGCCGAGGGCTGCGCCATCCTCTACATCTCGCACAAGCTCGAGGAGGTGCGCGCGCTCTGCGACACCGCCACGATCCTCCGCCAGGCGAAGGTGGTGGCGCATTGCGACCCGCGCGCTGAGACGGCGCTCTCCCTCGCCGAGATGATGGTCGGCAGCGAGATCGGCGACGTCGAGAAGCGGGGCGAGACGACCGCCGGCGAGGTGCGCCTGAAGGTCGACCGTCTGGACCTGCCCAGCGCCTCGGAGTTCGCGGTCGCGCTCAAGGACATCTCCCTCGAGGTGCGCGGCGGCGAGATCCTCGGCATCGCCGGCGTCGCCGGCGAGGGCCAGTCCGAGTTGATGGAGGCGCTGATCGGCGAGGTGGCGGTCGAGCGCAACGACGCCATCCTGATCGACGGCCAGCCCGCCGGCCGCGCCAACCCCACCCGCCGCCGCCGCGCCCGCGCCGCCTTCGTGCCCGAGGAGCGCAACGGCCACGGCGCCGTCGGCGACATGACGCTGCCCGAGAACATCATCCTCTCGCACCACAGCGCGGAGGGGCTGGCCAGGGGGCGATGGCTTGGCAGCTGGCTCGACTTCGCCGGCGCCGCCGACTGGGCGCGCCGCGTGCGCGAGGCCTTCGACGTGCGCTCAGGCACGGAGAACCCGGTCGCGACCTCGCTCTCGGGCGGGAATCTCCAGAAGTTCGTCGTCGGCCGCGAGATCCTGCGCGAGCCCGGCATCCTGATCGTCAACCAGCCGACCTGGGGCGTCGACGCGGGCGCGGCCACGGTGATCCGCCGCGCGCTGATCGACCTCGCCGGCCGGGGCACGGCGGTGCTGGTGATCAGCCAGGACCTCGAGGAGATCTTCTCGATCTGCGACCGGATCGCGGTGATCCACCACGGGCGCCTCTCGCGGAGCTACCCCGTCGCCGAGATGACCGCCGAGAAGGTCGGTCTCCTCATGGGCGGCGCGCATCCCGAGAGCACGGAGATCACGGACGTGGAGGCCGCCTGATGATCCTGCTCGAGCCCCGGCCGCAGCCCTCGCGGGCGCTGACGCTGCTCTCGCCGGTCATCGCCATCGCGCTGACGCTGGTGGCCGGCGGCCTGCTGATGGCGGCGATGGGCCGGGCGCCGGGCCAGGCGCTCTATGTCTACTTCTTCCAGCCCATCCACGAGTTCTGGTTCTGGCTGACGCTGCCCGCCGACCAGGCGGCCATGTGGATCTACACCCCGGCCGAGGTGGTGGTGAAGGCGATCCCGCTGGCGCTGATCGGGGCGGGACTCGCGGTCTGCTTCCGCGCCAATGTCTGGAACATCGGCGCGGCCGGGCAGTACACGCTCGGCGCCATCCTCGGCGGCTGGATCGCACTCTCGGCGCCCGAGGACGCGAGCGGCCTCTGGCTCGTGCCCTACCTGTTGGGGGGCGTGCTGGCGGGTATGGCCTGGGCGGCGATCCCGGCGTTCCTGAAGGTCCGGTTCAACGCCAACGAGATCCTCGTCAGCCTGATGCTGTTCTACGTCTCGACGCAGCTCCTCGACTTCCTGGTGCGCGGGCCGTTCAAGGACCCGGCGGGCTACGGCTTCCCCGAGTCGCGCGACTTCGGCGCGGGCTTGATCATGCCGGTGATGGTGGAGGGCACGCGGCTCCACTACGGCGTCGTACTGGCGGTGGTGGCCTGCGTGGCGCTCTGGCTGATGATGGGGCGCACGCTCAAGGGGTTCGAGGTGCGCGTCATCGGTGCCGCGCCGCGCGCCGGCGCTTTCGCCGGCTTCTCGCGCGCGCGGACCATTTGGTTCGTGCTGTTGCTCTCGGGCGGGCTCGCGGGGCTCGCGGGGGCGCTCGAGGTCTCCGCGACGATCCAGCAGCTCCAGCCGACGATCTCGGCCGAGTACGGCTTCACGGCGATCATCGTCGCCTTCGTCGGTCGGCTGAACCCGGTGGGGGCGATCCTCGGCGCGCTGGTCCTGGGCGTAAGCTTCATCGGCGGCGAGAACGCGCAGATCGCGCTCAAGCTGCCGAAGGCGGTCACCGGCATCTTCCAGGGGATGCTGCTGTTCTTCCTCCTGGGCTGCGACACGCTGATCCGCTACCGGGTCCGCCTCGCATGGGCCGCGCGGGCCTGAGGGGGCGGCGATGGAGAACTTCATAATCTCGATGATCATCGCCGCGACGCCGCTCTTGCTGGCGGCGACGGGCGAACTGGTGGCCGAGCGCTCCGGCGTCCTCAACCTCGGCGTCGAGGGCATGATGCTGGTCGGCGCCGTGGTCGCCTTCGCCGCCGCGAATTCGACCGGGTCGGGCACGCTGGCCATCGTCGCGGGCGCGGCGGCCGGAATGGCGATGGCGCTGGTCTTCGGGGTGCTCGTCCTCAGCCTGATGGCCAACCAGCCGGCCACCGGCCTCGCGCTCACCATCTTCGGCATCGGCGTCTCGGGGCTGATCGGACAGGCCTTCGTCGGCGTCGCGCTCGAGCCGCTGCCGAAGCTGGCGATCCCGGTGCTCTCGGACTCGACCGCCGCCGGGCGCATCCTCCTCGGCCACGACGCGATGGTCTATCTCTCGCTGGCGCTGGTCGCCGCGGTGGCGTGGTTCCTCGCGCGGACGCGCCCCGGCCTCGCGCTGCGCGCCGTCGGCGACAACCACGACTCGGCCCATGCGCTCGGCTACAACGTCATCGCCACGCGCTACGCCGCGGTGATGTTCGGCGGCGCCTGCGCCGGGCTCGGCGGGGCCTATCTCTCGCTCGCCTATACCCCGATGTGGGCCGAAAACATGACCGCCGGACGGGGCTGGATTGCGCTGGCGCTCGTTGTCTTCGCCACCTGGAAGCCGGGGCGCGTGCTGGCCGGGGCCTTCCTCTTCGCGGCCGTCACCCAGCTCCAGTTCTACGGGCAGGACTGGGGCCTGCCGGTGCCGTCGCAGTTCCTGGCGATGGCGCCCTATCTCGCGACGATCATCGCGCTGGTCGTGATCTCGCGCGATGTGAACTTGACGAAAGCCAACGCGCCTGCCTGCATTGGCAGGCCTTTCCGGGCCGAGCGCTGACGCCGGCCGCAAGATTCGCGAACCACAGGGAGAGAAACATGATCCGCAAGACCGCCCTCGCACTGGCCGCGCTGGCGCTGGCTGCCGGAATTGGCACGGGCGCCCCGGCCCAGGAGCCCGAGCTCAAGGTGGGCTTCGTCTATGTCGGCCCGGTCGGCGACTATGGCTGGAGCTACCAGCACGACCACGGCCGCAAGGCCGTCGAGGAGGAGTTCGGCGACCGCGTCGACACGACCTATGTCGAGAGCGTGCCGGAGGGGCCGGACGCCGAGCGCGTCATCCGCCAGCTCGCCGCCTCGGGGCACGGGCTGATCTTCACGACCTCGTTCGGCTACATGGACCCGACCATCAAGGTCGCCAAGATGTTCCCCGACGTGAAGTTCGAGCACGCCACCGGCTACAAGCGTGCCGACAACGTCTCGACCTACATGGCCCGCTTCTACGAGGGCCGCCACGTCATCGGCACCATCGCCGGGCACATGAGCGAGGCCAACAAGATCGGCTACGTCGCCTCGGTGCCGATCCCTGAGGTGATCCGCGGCATCAATGCCGCAACGCTCGCGGCCCGCGCCGTGAACCCGGACATCGAGACCCAGGTGATCTGGGTGAACTCCTGGTACGACCCGGGCAAGGAGGCCGACGCCGCCAAGGCGCTGATCTCCCAGGGCGCCGACATGATCATGCAGCACACCGACAGCCCCGCCGCGCTGCAGGCGGCCGAGAACGCCGAGGACGTCTACGCCTTCGGCCAGGCCTCCGACATGATCCAGTTCGCGCCCAACTCGCAGCTCACCGCGATCATCGATGACTGGGCGCCCTACTACATCGACCGCGTGCGCGCGGTGCTGGAGGGCACCTGGGAGAGCCAGGACACCTGGAAGGGCCTCGCCTCGGGCATGGTGAAGATGGCCCCCTACACCAACATGCCGGACGACGTGAAGGAGGCCGCGATGGAGGCCGAGAAGGCCGTCGCCTCGGGCGAGCGGCACCCCTTTGACGGACCCGTCACCGACCGCGACGGCGAGATCCGCATCGAGGAGGGCGAGACCGCCACCGACGAGATGATGCTCGGCATGGACTGGTTCGTCGAGGGCGTGAAGGGCGACCTGCCGAAGTGACCCGACGCCCCGCGCCGGGCAATCGACGGCCCCGCCCCGCGGCGGGGCCGTTCTTCTTCCGGATCTCGCGGGGGCAAGGGATTTCCGGTCTGATTCAAAGAATTCTTGAAAGTACTGTCCCGGTTTATCGCTATAATCCGGCGCGACGCATGACAGGGAGACGCCGATGGGCCGCCTGACCACCCATGTGCTCGACACGGCGCACGGGCGCCCCGCGAGGGGCGTGCGGATCGCGCTCGACCGCCTCGACGGCGACCGGCGGGAACGGGTGGCCGACGCAGTGACGAATGCCGACGGCCGCTGCGACGGCCCGATCCTCGAGGGCGCGGCCTTCACCGCCGGGACTTACGAGCTGACCTTCCACGTCGGCGACTATTTCGACGCGCAGGGGCTCGACCTGCCGGAGCCGAAATTCCTCGACCGCGTGCCGGTGCGCTTCGGTGTCGCCGACGCGGATGCGCACTACCATGTGCCGTTACTGGTGTCGCCCTTCGGCTGCTCCACCTACCGGGGAAGCTGAGCGATGGCTGCCGACGAGACGCTGCGCTTCATCCTGAACGGCGAGCCGGTGGAGATCTCCGGGGTCGCGCCGACGACGACGCTGCTCAACTGGCTGCGCTACGAGCGCGGGCTGACCGGCACCAAGGAGGGCTGCGCCGAGGGCGACTGCGGCGCCTGCACGGTCGGCCTGCGCCAGGCGGACGGCGAAGGCGGCGTCACCACCGTGCCCGTCTGCGCCTGCATCCAGCTCCTGCCCATGCTGCACGGGCGCGAGGTGGTGACCGTGGAGGGCATCCGCGCGCCGGACGGGCGGCTGCACCCGGTGCAGGCGGCGCTCTCCGAGGGCCACGGCTCGCAATGCGGCTTCTGCACGCCGGGCTTCGTCATGAGCGCCTGGGTCGCCTACCGGACCGAGCCGAAGCCCGACCGGGCGCGGGTCAACGACCTGCTCGCCGGGAACCTCTGCCGCTGCACCGGCTACGGGCCGATCATCCAGGCGACGGAGGAGGCCTACGACCGCCCGCGCGCCGACTGGGACGACGCCGACGCCGAGGCGGCCGCCGGCCGGCTGGCAGCGCTCGGCGCGGAGACCGGGCTCGACTACCGCGCCGGGGAACGCCGCTTCCTCGCGCCGGTGACGCTCGAGGAACTCGCCGCGGCGATCGAGGCCCATCCCGACGCCACCATCCTCGCCGGCGCCACGGACGTCGGCCTCTGGGTGACCAAGAACGCCTTCGACCCGGAGGTCGTCATCTACACGGGCCGCGTCCGCGAGCTCGCGGAGATGCGGGAGGCGGATGGCCACCTCTGGATCGGCGGCGCGGTCACCTACCGGAACGCCCGCGAGCGGATCGCCGCGCTCTACCCCGACTTCGGCGAGCTGATCCGCCGGCTCGGCGGCGCGCAGGTGCGGGCGGCGGGGACCATCGGCGGCAACATCGCCAACGGCTCGCCGATCGGCGACAGCCCGCCGGCGCTGATCGCCGCCGGCGCGACGCTCGTGCTCCGGAAGGGCGCGACGCGCCGCGAGATCCCGCTCGAGGACTACTTCCTCGACTACGGGCGCCAGGACCGGCGCCCGGGCGAGTTCGTCGAGGGCGTGCGACTGCCGATTCCCGCGGACGGGATGCGGCTCCGCT
>JBEPXW010000088.1:0-6676 GCA_041641715.1 Pseudomonadota bacterium | reverse complement strand
AAAGGGAATGACACGGCCGGCGGCGCCGCCGCGGAGGGTCTCAGACGACCAGCACCGGCATCTCGGCGAGGCCCGTCACTTTGTGCGAGACGCTGCCGAGCAGATAACCCTCGAGCGAGCCGAGCCCGCGGCTGCCGAGCACGATCAGGTCCGCTTCGTGCTCGTCGGCGAAGGCGACGATGCCGCGTGCCACCGGCCCGTTCCTCACGAAGCCCCGCACGCTCTTGGCGCCGAGCCGGCCGGCCTCCTTCTTGGCGTGCTCGACGACCTCCTTGGCGTGGCCGCGCAACACGTCGTCGAGATTCTCCGGCTCCTCCACCCGCACCATCGAGAGCGACGCCTCGAGATAGCTGTGGTGGCGGTAGAGGGTGACGATCAGCAGCTCTGCGTCGCAGAGCTGCTGAAGCCCGACCGCCATCTCGAGCGCCTGGGTGGCGCCTTTCGACCCGTCGAACGGGACCACGATCCGTTTGAACATGGGTCTTTCCTTCCCCTACTTGGCGAACGCGAGGTCGCGCAGGAACAGCGCGATCTGCGGGAAGAAGATCAGCGCCACTGCGACGCCGAGCAGGATGACGATGAAGGGCGGCGTGCCGCGCACGACCTCCCAGTAGGGCCGCTTGAACACGGCGATGGCCGTGAAGATGTCGCAGCCGAAGGGCGGCGTGGCCGAGCCGATGGCGACCTGCAGCGTGATGATCGTGCCGACCAGCACTGGGTCGAGGCCGACGGCGTCGACCACCGGCGCGAAGATCGGCACCAGGATCAGGATAACCACGATCGGATCGACGAACATGCAGCCGATGAAGAAGGCGATCGAGATCACGAATAGCACCCCGATCTGCCCCATCTGGTCGATGCCGATGCCGCTCAGGATCGCCTGCGGCACCTGCCCGAAGGAGATGATCCACGAGAAGGCGGCGCCGGCGCCGACCAGGATGAAGACGACCGCCGTGACCAGCCCGGTCGACATGGCCGTCTCCCAGACGCCGACCATGTCGATCTCGCGGAAGACGATCGTCTCGAGGATCAGCGCGTATAGCACGCAAGCCGCAGCCGCCTCGGTCGGGCTGAAAATGCCGCCGTAGATGCCCCCGACGATGATGACGGGGAAGCCCAGCGGCCAGATGGCGCTGTAGACCGCAACCAGCCGCTCTTTCCAGCTCGACCTCGGCTCGATCGGCACGTCGTTGCGGACCGCGTAGATCACGGCATAGGTCGCGAAAAGGACGAGGATCAGCAGTCCCGGCCCGATGCCGGCGATGAAGAGCTCGGCAATCGAGGTGTTCGAGACCACGCCGTAGATGATCATTCCGATCGAGGGCGGGATCAGGAAGGCGATGTCCGAGGAGTTGACGATCAGCGCCAGCACGAAGCTGTCGTTGTATCCGGCCTTCAGCATGCGCGGGCGCAGCGGCGAGCCGATCGCCACCACGGTCGCCTGCGTCGAGCCGGAAACCGCGCCGAACATCGTGCACGCCGCCGCGGTCGAGACCGCCAGCCCGCCCTTCAGGTGGCCGACGAAGGCCATCACGAGGTTGATCAGGCGCCCGGCCGACTGTCCGCGCGTCATGATATCGGCTGCGAAGATGAACATCGGCACGGCGATCAGCGAGGCCGGGCGAATGCCGGCCATCATCTGCTGGATCATCGTCTCCAGCTGGCCCATGCCGCCGAACATCATCAGGAACCCGACGAAGGCGCCGACGATCAGCGGGATCATCATCGGGAAGCCCAGCAGCAGCAGGACGATCATGATCGAGAAGATTATCGTGGCCATGGTCGCCCCCCTTAGACTTCCAGCTCGTCTTCCTCGTAGCCCTCGAGCACGGAGGTCGAGAGGTAGATATCGGGCGACATCAGGTTCTTCACGGCGGTCAGCGCGTATTGCATGCCCGTCATGAAGAACCCGACCGGGACCCAGACCAGCGTCCACCAGACCGGGATCTGAAGCGCTGGCAGCACGCGCCCGCGGCTCGCCTGCGTCTCCATGTAGCTGATCGAGTACCAGCAGAGGCCGAACATGAAGACGGCGGTGACCACCGCGATGGTGACCATCATCCCCTTGCGCGCCGGCGGCGGCAGCGCGTCGTAGATCGCCGACATGCGGATGTGCCGGCCCTGCCGCGCCGCGTAGCTGATGCCGGCGAAAGTGATCAGGATGATCAGGATACGGTTGAGCTCCTCCGAGAAGTAGATGCTCTCGGCAAAGACGAAACGGCCGACCACGTTCGCGATGGTATTGGCCGCCATCAGCAGCACGCCGGCCGCCAGCATCACCGCCTCGATCCGGGCGATTGCGATGTCGATCGTGCCGAGGAAGCCCGGCAGCGCCGAGGTGTACTTCTCGGAGACCGGCGGCGCCGGGTGCGGTGACTCGTGGGGCCGGGTCTCGGCGGACGCGGTCCCGGAGGATTGCGTCTCGGAGGATTGCGTCTCGGAGGATTGCGTCTCGGAGGGCGGGTCGCCCGACCCCGTCCCGGGCGAGTCGGACTCGGAAGGCTTGTTGGTATCGCTCACGGCTCCGTCCCCCCTTGCGGCCTCGTAGGAGCGGCCGGGCGGGGCGGCCCCGCCCGACCTTCAGCCATTAGCTGCTCTGATCGCGAGCCTCCTTCAGATCCTCCTTCATCTGCTGGAGGATCTCCTTGCCGCTTTCGCCGGTCATCTCGATGAACTTCTCCTCGACCTCCTGGGCCGCCTCGATGAAGGGCTGGCGCTCCTCGGCCGGGAGGATGTTGATCGTGACGTTTTCGTCGGCCTCCTCGATCTTCTGGAGCGACTCCTCGTGCAGGCCCTTCTGGTATTCGACGATGTAGTCGAACGCCGCGTCCGCGGCGCTCTGGATCGCCTGCTGGTCACCCTCCGAAAGCCCGTCGTAGAAGTCCTTGTTCGCCATGACGGCTGTGGTGAAGTTGTTGTGGCCGATGCAGGTGATAACCGGGCTCACCTCGTACATCTTGGTCGACTCGATCCAGAAGGTCGGGTTCTCCTGGCCCTGGATAATGCCGGTCTGAAGTGCGCCGTAGACCTCGCCCCAGGGCAGCGGCGTCGGCGTCGCGCCGAAGGCCTTGTAGCTCTCGACGAGGAGCGGGTTGGTCATCACCCGGATCTTCACCTCGTTCAGGTCCGCGGGGCTGTGGATCGGCTCCTGCGAGGTGATGCAGACCTCGCCCTCCGGGAACATCTGGAGAAGCTCAAGCCCCTGCTGGGCGTAGAGCTCGGGGAACATTTCGTTGATGGCCTCGGAGTTGCGGAAGAACGTGACCAGCGTCTCGTGATCCTGCGGCAGCAGGTAGGGCACGAAGAACACCTGCGCTTCGGGGATCAGCGCGCCGGTGAAGCCGGGGGACTGATCGACGAACTGCAGGATGCCGGCCTGGGTCTGCTCCATGATGTCGGCGGACTCGCCGAGGGTGCCGAAGGGGAAGAGTTCGATCGTGTGATCGGTGTTCGCCTCGACCTCCGCCTTGAATTTCTGGGCGTACTTGCCCTGCACGTCATCCATCGCCTCCTCGAAGGCATAGCGCCAGGTGGCGGCATCCGCGCCACTCGCCATGCCGAGCGCGATGGCCGCGGCCGTGGCGCTCATGAGAAGCTTGCTGCTGATCCGTGTCATTCGGTTGTTCCTCCCTGTTCTCGTTTCGGCCTGCTTCGTGAATTCATTGCGGTGTGCCGGCATCCATGTCGCGAACCCCGCACTGCGCGACGGCGCAGAACCTTGGAGGAGAGGCGCAATCAAGAGGCACAATCGTCAGATCGTCGGACCCTTTCGAGTTTCGCATCCCCCGGGCCGCGGAGCGAGCAGCCGACGGTGAGGGCTCAGCGTTGGATGTTACGAGGGGGGAGTCAAACATTTTTTCCGCCGCATCGCCGGACGATGCGGCCCATGTCGCCTTGGCCGCGGCCCGGCCAACTGCGTTAGCGCCGTGCCGACGGGATACGCCCGGACGGGACGCTGGCGGTGTCGGGCCGGTCAGGCCGTTCGCTTGCGTCCGATGGCGGCGTCGAGCAGCATCGCGTGCCGATCCATGGCGCCGGCCTCGCTGCCCGCCTCGATCGAGACAGACCATTCGAGCGCCGTTATCCGCGCGTCCTCCGAAAGCCCGTCGAGCGCCGGGCCGAGCCCCGCCTTGAGCCGCTCGACCAGCGCGACCGCCGATTCCAGACGGTGAGCCTCGAGCGGCCGGCCGGCGACCGCCCGGTCGAAGTTCAGGATCTGCCGCTCGGCGGCCTTGCGGAAGTCGGCCACCGCCCGTTCCTTGGTCTCGACCAGCGCGTGACGGGCCTGCGCCATGTAGCCCTGCGCCAGCGTGCTCTCCGAGACATGCGCGGCGAAGCCGTGGAGCGGGCACTCGAAAGGCGTCACGCTCGTGCCGCTCGGGCACGGCAGTGTGATCGAGCCGTTCCTGAGATGCATGGTCACGGGCCTAAGCTCGCCCGGCGGCGCCGCCATGACGATGTCGAAGTCGCCGGAGACCCTCAGGAACTCGGTCTCGCCGAGGTAGCGGCAAATGCCGAGCCCGGCCTCGAGCCCGTCAATATCGTCGCTCGTCACCGTTCGGCACGCACCGGCCACCCGCTCCCCCGCCCCGGGGTCGTTGTGATGGATCATGAGCTCCACACGGTCGGACTCGCCGAAGGCGCGCTCGGCGATGCCCTTCAGCGCGTGGGGAACCGAGGCATAGTGCGCCCTCGCCAGCGGCTGCGGCGAGGCGGCCCCGCCCCGCTCGGCGACGTAGACCGAGACGGTGAAGGCCGGGAACCCGGACCCGCGGGTTGCCGCCAGATGGCGCGACAGGCAGCGGTCGAACTCCGTGAAGACATTCCGGTGGACCGTCTGGCTGATAATGAAGACGCGGCCCCGGTGGTGCTCCTCGTGGGTGACCTCAAGCACCGGAATTCGCTCGAGGCACCGCTCGATAAACGTCTTGAAAACGATGCCGACGCTCATCCGGCCGCCTCACCCTTGACGGAGTCGCGAAAACAGCCTCGATCGTATCTCAATCCGTCCCGCTTAGAAACGATTTGCGGAGAAATCCCTTATCATACAACCATTTGGCGTACTGACGCGACACAAGTCCCGGATTGCGAATGCGATCGAGCCCCGCGCAGTCGCAGGGCCCGCAGCGGCGGCTCTCGGTCCGTTGCGCCCGGGCGGGGCCCCGGAACCCAGCCCCCGGGGCCCGCCCCGCGCCGAGACGACCGGACACGGCTCGCGACCGGGCGCGAGCGGGCGCTAATGCACCATGCCGCTCCGCTCTCCGTGAGCGCACAGCTCCTCGAGCACCTCGTCGTCGCCAAGGAGCAGAAAGTCCGGAAGACGACGCCTGTCCGCCTCCGCGCGCTCGCCATCGGAGCGCAGGAACTCGTCGACCCGCGCGAGCTCCGCCCTGAGCCGATCCCTGTATTCCGCTGCTGCCTGGAGGAAATCCGGCGTGGTGCCGGCTTGAGACGTACGGGACATATGCCACTCCACCATCGACACACAAGTCACACACGGCAGCCCGGTCATCACCGCGCCGCTCCCCGAGAGAACACGCCGGAGCGGAGAATCTTGCCGTTGCCAGCCGGGAAAATCGGCACCCTCTTTCCGCGGGCGACCTTCCTGTAAGCATCAGAGAACGAGTATGATGCCCGCAACGGCCAGCGCGAAGACCCAGACGAGATCGAGATTGACCCAGCCACGGCGCAAGAAGGCGAGGCCGAGCCACTCGTAGACAAGCAAAGCGACCGCGCCGGTCGTAATCAGCATCGCCGCGGTGTGCATCGCAACCGCGGCGACGGAAAGCGCAAGGGATCCGGAAGCGGTCATGTGAGCGGTCAACCCGGTCATGCGTTCGAGAGGCACAAGCACCGGCACGAGCATCAGGCCGGCACCGTGCGCCGTCGCCATGAGGAACGACCAGAAGGCCAGCCCGGCCATGCCCGTCTGGAAGCCGACCCGGACTCGGTGACGATGCCCGTATTTCCAGTGCCAGGCGGCCCAGCCGAGCAGCAGGAGGCCCGCGGCGCGCGACAGCCAGGCCAGGTCGACGACCAGCCCCAGCAGCATTACCGCCGCGACGACGAGGAGCACGGAGACGGCGTGGCCGAGCGCGATCGGCACGAGGGCGAGCCAGACCACCCGGCGGCTCTGCCGGTGCATGCCGAGCGCCACGGCGAACAGCCAGCCCATAGCCGGGTTGATGCCGTGGAACGCGCCGAGCCCGGCGAGCACCAGCCAGGGCCCCGCCCCGTCAGGCACCGCCCCGCCCGTCCGTGCGGGTCACGGATAGCAGTAGGAGTCGGACGAGCAGTCGCCTCCCTCAAGGCGCACCTGGTGCGGCCGGTGCCCCTTGGGCCAGTCGATGAAGAAGCTCTCGTCGAACTCGATGCCGCCGTTATCCCCGACGTCGAGCTTCACCATCCAGCCGTCGATGCCGTCGGGGTAGAACTGCGGGTCGATGGCGCCGTAGAGCGAGTTGGTGAAGTAGACCCGCCTGCCGTCGCGGCTGATCTCCACCATCTGCGGCCCGCCGTTCAGCGCGCCGTTCGCCGCCTTCGGGTGCGTCGCGCGGCTGACGATGCCGCCGATGCGCACGCGCCCCGTCTCCTTCGGCTTCATCGGGTCCGAGACGTCGTACTGGATCATGTCGCCGGTGCCCCAGCACGAGACGTAGAGGAACCGGTCGTCCAT
>JBEPXW010000087.1:0-6681 GCA_041641715.1 Pseudomonadota bacterium | reverse complement strand
GTCGACTTTGTGATGGTGGTGCATCTCGACGATCTCGACGTCGAAGTCGGCATCGAGCGCCTCGGCCACCTTGCGGGTCAGCACGGTCAGCAGATTGACGCCGAGCGACATGTTCCCCGCCCGGACGACCGTGGCGTGCCGGGCCGCCGCCGCGATCCGGGCCAGGTCGTCCTCGCCGAGGCCGGTGGTGCCGACGACATGGACGATCCGTGCCTGCGCGGCGATCTCGGCATGGGCGACGGTGGCCGCGGGGCTGGTGAAGTCCAGCACGGCGCGGGCCCCCGCCAGCACCTCGAGCGGATCGTCCGAGACGGTGATCCCGCTCGCGGCGCCGCCTATCGCCTCGCCGAGGTCGCGGCCGATCCAGTCATGGCCCGGCCGCTCGGTGGCGCCGGCGAGCACCGTGTCCTCGCGCTCGGCGAGCGCGCGGACGAGCATCCGGCCCATGCGGCCGGCGACCCCGGTGACGGCGACGGGAAGCGGGTTCTTCTCGGTCATCTGGCGTCTCCCTGACCGGGACTGATTAGCAGCCGCCCCGCGCCGTGGAAAGGCCGCGCGGCCTCTTGACCGTGATCAAGGCGCGGGCGGAAAGTGCGCGCCATGAGGCCATTGATGGCAGGGTCCCGCGACAAGGAGTCCGCGATGGTCGAGAAATCCCACACCTCCGGCTGGTGGCCGAATCTCTACGAGCCGCTCCGCCAGGTCGGCGAGCGCGTCGCCGACTGGTTCGCGCCGCGCTCGGAGGCGAAGGCCTCCGCCGGCACCTACGAGATCAGCGTCGAGCTGCCCGGCGTGAAGCAGGACGACATCGAGATCGCGCTCCACGAGGGCGTGCTGACGGTGAAGGGCGAGAAGCGGTCCGAGCGCAAGGAGGAGGGTGAGGGCTACTTCTTCTCCGAGCGCGAGTACGGCCGCTTCCAGCGCAGCTTCCGCCTGCCCCCCGACGCCGACAGCGACAAGACCAGCGCCGCGTTCAGCGACGGCGTGCTGACCATCTCGGTGCCGAAGCGGGGCGAGGAGAAGGCGGGCGCGAAGAAGATCCGGGTCAAGGCGGGCTGACCGGCCTGCACCTTTCCCGCGAGCGCTGTCCCGGGTTAGGCCCGGGCCGGCGCGGCAAGATGTGCCGAAGGTGACGCCGCTGCACTCGACGGGGACAAACGGCTGACGGTGTCCACGCGTGGACACATAGTCAAGTGATTGACTTCATTGGAAAAGCGCCGTGGACGATGTTTATGGTTAACGGGGCTTCGCCGCGCTGAATGCCGCTGCTGCCCCCCGGACGGCGGTTGTCCGCGCCCGAGGACGATTGCCGCGGGCCCGCCGCCGCGTCACCCGGTCATGCTGTCCCAGAAGCTCTTGACCTTGGAGAAGAAGTTCTGGCTCTCGGGGCTGTTGTCGGCCTTCACGCCCTCGAACTCGCGCAGGAGCTCCTTCTGGCGGGCGGTGAGGTTGACCGGGGTCTCGACCATCAGCTCGATGAACAGGTCGCCGCGCTGGTCGCCGCGCTGCAGGGCCGGCATGCCCTTCGCCTTTAGCCGCAGCTGCTTGCCCGTCTGCACCCCGGCCGGGACCTTGACCCTGGTGCGGCCGCCGTCAAGCAGCGGCGCCTCGATCTCGCCGCCGAGCGCGGCGGTGGTCATCGGCACCGGGATGCGGCAGTGCAGGTCGACGCCCTCGCGGTTGAATATCTCGTGGGGCGCGACGTCGACGAAGATGTAGAGGTCGCCCGGCGGGCCGCCGCGCTGGCCGGCCTCGCCCTCGCCGGCGAGGCGGATGCGCGTGCCGGTCTCGACGCCCGGCGGGATGGTGACGTTGAGCGCCCGCTCGCGGCGCACCAGGCCCTGACCGCCGCAGTCGCCGCAGGGGTCCTTGATGATCTGGCCGCGGCCCGAGCAGGTCGGGCAGGTGCGCTCGATGGTGAAGAAGCCCTGCTGGGCCCGCACCCGCCCCTGGCCGGCGCAGGTCGGGCAGTTCTGCGGCCGGGTCCCGCTGGAGGCGCCGGTGCCGCTGCAGGACTCGCACTTGACCGCGGTCGGCACCGAAATGGTGACCTGCTTGCCGTGATAGGCGTCGTCGAGCGCGACGCGCAGATTGTAGCGAAGATCGGCGCCGCGCATCGGCCCGGTGCGCGCGCGGCCCCGGCCGCGGCCCATGAAGTCGCCGAACAGGTCCTCGAACACGTCCGAGAAGGCGCTGGAGAAGTCCTGGGCGTGAGCGCCACGGGCCCGGGCGCCGGCGCCGCCGGCCATGCCGCCATCGAAGGCGGCGTGGCCGAAATTGTCGTAGGCGGCGCGCTTCTCGGGGTCCTTGAGGACGTCGTAGGCCTCGTTGACCTCTTTGAACTTGGTCTCCGAGGAGGCGTCGCCCGGGTTGCGGTCGGGGTGAAGCTCCCGGGCCTTGCCGCGGTAGGCCTTCTTGATCTCCTCGGCCGAGGCGCCGCGCGAGACGCCGAGCACCTCGTAATAGTCACGCTTCGCCATCGACCAAACCCGTTTGCTTGCCTGAATCCCCTGCCCCGGAACGGCGTGCCGTCACCGCCCCTGCATGGGCATAACCCGTCGCGGGAGCAATGACCACCCGGGCAGCGCTGCGCGCCCGCGGCCGGGCGTGCTCCGGGGCGCCCAAGGAATTCCCCTTGACGGCGCCCCGGCGTGCGTCCGTGGCCGCGCGTCGCGGCATCGGCCCGGATCCCCGGCCTCAGGCGTTGCCGCCGGAGGCCTTCTTGTCGTCGTCGACCTCCTCGAACTCGGCGTCGACGACGTCGCTCTCGTCCCGGGCCTCGCCCTCGCCGGAGGCCGGCTCCTCGCCGTCCTGCTGGGCGGCCGCCTGCTCCTCCTGCTGGGCCTTGTAGATGGCCTCGCCGAGCTTCATCGACGCCTCGGTCAGGGCCTGGGTCTTGGACTGGATCGCCTCGGCGTCCTCGCCCTCGATCGCGGTCTTGAGCTCGGCGATGGCCGTCTGGATGCCCTCCTTCGTGGCCTCGTCGACCTTGTCGCCGTGATCGGAGAGCGACTTCTCGGTGGCATGGATCAGGGCCTCGCCCTGGTTCCGCGCCTCGATCAGGCCGCGGCGCTTCTTGTCCTCCTCGGCGTGCTCCTCGGCCTCCTTGACCATCCGCTGGATGTCGTCCTCGGAGAGGCCGCCGGAGGCCTCGATGGTGATCTTCTGCTCCTTGCCGGTGGCCTTGTCCTTGGCCGAGACGTTGACGATGCCGTTGGCGTCGATGTCGAAGGTCACCTCGATCTGCGGCACGCCGCGCGGTGCGGGCGGGATGCCCTCGAGGTTGAACTGGCCGAGGAGCTTGTTGTCGGAGGCCATCTCGCGCTCGCCCTGGTAGACGCGGATGGTCACGGCCGTCTGGTTGTCCTCGGCGGTGGAGAAGACCTGGCTCTTCTTGGTCGGGATCGTGGTGTTGCGCTCGATCAGCTTGGTGAAGACGCCGCCGAGCGTCTCGATCCCGAGGCTGAGCGGCGTCACGTCGAGCAGCACCACGTCCTTGACGTCGCCCTGCAGCACGCCGGCCTGGATGGCGGCGCCCATGGCGACCACCTCGTCCGGGTTGACGCCCTTGTGCGGCTCGCGCCCGAAGAAGTTCTTCACCGTCTCGATGACCTTCGGCATGCGGGTCATGCCGCCGACGAGGATCACCTCGTCCACGTCGCCCGCCGAGATGCCGGCGTCCTTGAGCGCGTTCTTGCAGGGCTGCACGGTGCGCTCGATGAAGTCATCGACGAGCTGCTCGTACTTGGCCCGGCTGAGCTTCAAGGTCAGGTGCTTCGGCCCGGCCGAGTCGGCGGTGATATAAGGAAGGTTGATCTCGGTCTGGGTCGCCGAGGAGAGCTCGATCTTGGCCTTCTCCGCAGCCTCCTTGAGGCGCTGGAGAGCGAGCTTGTCGTTCCTCAGATCGATGCCCTGCTCCTTCTTGAACTCGTCGGCGAGGTAGCCGACGAGGCGCATGTCGAAGTCCTCGCCGCCGAGGAAGGTGTCGCCGTTGGTCGACTTCACCTCGAACAGGCCCTCGGAGATCTCGAGGATCGAGATGTCGAAGGTGCCGCCGCCGAGGTCGTAGACCGCAACGGTCTTGTCGCCCTTCTTGTCGAGCCCGTAGGCGAGCGCCGCGGCGGTCGGCTCGTTGATGATGCGCAGGACCTCGAGGCCGGCGATGCGGCCCGCGTCCTTGGTCGCCTGGCGCTGGGAGTCGTTGAAGTAGGCGGGGACGGTGATCACGGCCTTCTCGACGGTCTCGCCGAGATGGCGCTCGGCCGTCTCCTTCATCTTCTGCAGCACGTAGGCCGAGATCTGGCTGGGCGAGTACTTCTCGCCCTGGGCCTCGACCCAGGCGTCGCCGTTCTTCCCCTCGACGATCTTGTAGGACACCATCTTCTTGTCCTTCTCGACCGTCGGGTCGCCGTAGCGCCGCCCGATCAGGCGCTTAACGGCGAAGATCGTGCCCTCGGGGTTGGTCACGGCCTGGCGCTTGGCCGGCTGGCCGACCAGCATCTCGCCGTCCTGGTTGAAGGCGACCATCGAGGGCGTCGTGCGCGCGCCCTCCGCGTTCTCGATCACGCGCGCCTGCGACCCTTCCATCACGGCGACGCAGGAGTTGGTGGTCCCGAGATCGATTCCGATGACTCTCGACATGATTCGTACCCTCTTCTGGCGATCGACTGCAGGGTCCGCTTTCGGCCCCCTGGCTGCGTTCCCGTTCTCGCTATTGATTCAACGTCCGGTTCCGGCGGCTATATAGGCAGCGGTCACATGGCCTGCAACGGGCCCGGGCAAGCGGAGCGCGCATCCGACGCGCGGCGGCCCGCCGCCTCACGCGCCCTCCAGCGCGTCGGCGATGGCCGGGTCATCGAGGAGCCGCGCCAGCCGGCGGCCGAGGTCCGCCACGGCGAGCGGGCCCACGTCCTCGTCGGCGATGCGCGTCGCGCCGAGAGCCTCCGCGCCCCGCGTCAGACGGCGGCCGAGCAGCTCGCCGGCGCGGTCGTGAACGGCGGCCTCGAGGTTCCAGCGCGCCTCCATGCGCACCGCGGTGTCGGTTCGCCATTCCTCCATGCGGATGACGATGAGCCGCTCCGCGCCGGTGCCGCGCAGGGCGCCCAGCGCCTCGGCCATCGTCGCACCGCGGTCAACCGGCACGGCGGCCGTCTCGGCCCCCTGCCGGCCCAGCGTGCGGGCGACGGCCTCGGCCACCACATCGGCCAGCGGCCGGCCCGACGCGGTCTTCACGTCGACGGTGTCGCGGAAGCGACCGTACATGGTGCCGGCGAAGCGGTCCGACTCCTCGCCATTGACGACGTAGGGCCGCTGGTCGATCACGGCGACGGCGACGCTGCGGTCCGGGGACACGGAGATCGGCGGGGCGAGCGCGGCGTAGTCGTAGGCGCCACTAAAGGTGCCCTCGAGCGCGGCGTCGATGGTCCCGCCCGCGTCGCAGGCGCCGAGCGCGGCCACGAAGCCGAGGACCGGGAGCAGGCGTTGCAGCATGGCCGGGAAACCCCCTGGCGTTTTCCGCAGTGCCGCGGGACGATAGCGGTCGCGGGCGCGGGGGACAACGCGGAAAGGCCGCCGCGGGGAGGAAACTGCCGATATGTGCCGCGGAGACGACATCGAGATCATGGGCTTCCGGGTGAAGCCGGGCTACCTCGACCGCCCGGCGCAGGAGGCGATGGTGGCGGCGCTGCGCGCGGTCATCGCCGAGGCGCCGCTGGTGCGCCCCGTGACCCCCTGGGGCAAGCCGATGAGCGTGCGCATGACCGCCGCCGGGCGGCTCGGCTGGGTGATCGACCGCGGGCGCTACGCCTACAGCCCCGTGCACCCGGAGACCGGGCGGCCCTGGCCGCCGATCCCGGACTGCGTCCTGGCCGTCTGGCGGGCGGTCTCGGGCTGGGGGGAGGACCCGGACTGCTGCCTCGTCAACTGGTACGGCGAGGGCGCGCGGATGGGCCTCCACCGCGACGCCGACGAGGGCGCGGAGGGGTTCCGCGCGCCGGTCGTCTCGATCTCGCTCGGCGACCCGGCGCGCTTCCGCATGGGCAGCACCGAGCGGAAGGGGTCGACCGAGAGCGTGATCCTCAAATCGGGCGACGTCGTCGTGATGGGGGGCGCGGCGCGGCTTGCCTATCACGGCGTCGACCGGGTGCTGTTCGGCCAAGGGGATCCACTCGGCGACCTGCTGCCCGGCGGCGGCCGGATCAATCTGACGCTCCGGGTGGTGAAGAGCGCCTGAGCGGGCCGGTTTCGTTGGCGCCGGGCGGCCGCACGGGCTAGTATCGCCGCCGACGAGAGGGCGGCGCGGGGGCCGGCGCCGCCGGCAGGTGGGGTGAGAGGTCATGGACACGCCCGGACGAGGGACCGGCGAGGGGGGCCACTCCCGCGCGCCGCTGAGCGACATCGAGCGGCCGCTCGCGCGCTTCGGGCGGATCCTCTCGACGGTGGCGGTCCTCCTGATGCTGGCCTACGGCGCGGCGGTCGTCCTCGTCATGACCAGCGGCGAGATCGAGGGCGAGGGCCGGCAGGTCGAGTTCGTCGTCTTCTGGGCGGCGGGCAAGCTCGCGCTCCAGGGCGAGGCCATCGCGGCCTTCGACCAGGACGTGCTCGCGGCGGTCCAGGCGCTGCCGCCCGACGCGGAGTCCGGCGACCTCGCCTGGCTCTACCCGCCGGGGCTCCAGTTCCTCG
>JBEPXW010000086.1:0-6741 GCA_041641715.1 Pseudomonadota bacterium | reverse complement strand
GCGCCATCGAGGCGGCGCAGCGGCGCAACGGCCTGACCCGCGGCTGGTTCGAGTGGCTGACCAAGGCGCCATGGGGCAACCCGGCCTTCGCCGGCATGTTCATGAGCCTCGTGATGTTCGGCTTCATCGGCGGCATCACCGGCGTCATTCTCGGCACCGAGCAGCTCAACGTGCTGATGCACAACACGCTCTATGTGCCGGGCCACTTCCACGGCACCGTGGTCGCGGGCACGACGCTGGCCTTCATGGCGGTCACCTACTACGTGCTGCCGCTGGTCTTCCAGCGCGAGATCATCTGGCCGAAGCTGGCGAAGTGGCAGCCCTATCTTTTCGGCATCGGGGCGGGCGGCATCTCGCTCTTCATGATGGGGGCGGGCACGCTCGGCGTCGCGCGGCGGCACTGGGACATCACACTCACGGACGCTATGCACGCCTTTGAGTATCCGCCCGCGGCCTTCCTGATGATGGGGCTGAACGGCATCTTCGCCCTGATCGCGGGGGCGGGCGGCATCCTCTACGTGCTTATCACCGTGGGCACCGTGCTCTTCGGCAAGAAGGTCGAGGGCGACCACAAGCTGACCTTCCCGCTGCACCAGGGCGGGGCGCAAGCGGCCGCGACCTACGGCAGCCACGGCACGCTGAAGCTGCCGGGCACGGTGGTGCTGGTCAGCATCTTCTTCGCTGCCTTCGTGCTCTACTACTTCGTGAACTGGAAGTACCTGAGCGAGCTCTGGCTGTTCCGCTGAGGGGAGACGGGAACGATGCTCACCGCGGCCCGCATGACCGCCACGCTCCTGAAGCTGCCGATCGGCTTCGCCATCGCACTCAGCGCGCTGGCCGGCATGGTGGCCGCGGAGGGGCCGTTCTCGCCCCTCCGGGCCCTCGTCTTCGCCCTCGCCGTGCTCGGCGCCTCGGGCGCGGCGGGGGCCTTCAACCACTACTTCGAGCGGGCGGACGACCGGCGCATGCGCCGGACCCGCAACCGCCCCTTCGCCTCCGGCGCGCTGAAGCCGGGGGCGGTCTGGCCGGCCACATTTCTCGGACTTCTGGGGGCGTCGCTGGTCATGGCCTATGCCGTCGGCGGCTCGCTGGCGGCGGTCTTTGTCTTCCTCGGCGCCTTCACTTACGGCGTGGTCTATACAGTCTGGCTTAAGCGCCGGAGCGTCTGGAACATCGTCATCGGCGGCGCCGCGGGCAGCTTCGCCATACTTGGCGGCGCGGCGGCCGTGGCGCCGGAGATGCAGGCGACGCCGGTGATCCTCGCCGTCGTCATGTTCCTCTGGACCCCGCCCCATTTCTGGAGCCTCGCCGCCGCCAAGGCCGCCGATTACCGCGACGCGGGCGTGCCGATGCTGCCCGTCGTGGTGCCGGAGTATGCGTGGACCATGGCTGTGCTCTCGCACACGGCTGTGCTGGCGGCGCTCTCGCTTGTCCCGCTCGCCTATGGCATGGGCCCGGTCTATGGGATCTTCGCGGCGGCGGGCGGCGGGTACTTCTTGTGGCGCAGCTGGCTCCTCTACCGGTCGCCGGGCAAGGGCACGGCGATGGCCAATTTCGGCGCCTCGCTGATCCAGTTCTGCCTGATGACCACGGGCGTGTTCCTCGACGCGGCGGTGACGTGGGCGCTATGAAGCGACGTCTTCTCGCGGCTTTTCTAGCTGGCCTGCTCGTCGAGCCGGCGGCGGCACACGACCGAACGGCGCCGCTCGATGCGGACGCGGCACTCGAGCAGAGCGAGGCGGCGGTCGGCAACAAGGTCGGCAACCATGTGCTGGTCGACTCGCGGGGCGAGCCCTTGCCTCTGTCCGAGTTTCGTGGCCGGCCGCTGGTCATCAGCCTCGTCTATACGAGTTGCAGCTCGGTTTGCCCGGCGACGACGCAGCACCTCCTTGACCGGGTGGAGGAGACGCGGGCGACGCTCGGCGAGGACAGCTTCGCCGTGCTGACCGTCGGCTTCGATGCCGGAAACGACACGCCGGCGCGCCTCCGGGCGTTCGCGGCGACTCAGGGGTGTCGCCGAGCCTGACTGGCGCCTGGCCACCGCGGACGCCGGGACGCTGCACCGCCTGCTCGACGACGTCGGCTTCAGCTACGAGTCGGCCGCGGGCGGTTTCCTGCACGTCACGCAGACGACGATCCTCGACGCGCGAGGCCGGGTCTATCGCCAGGTCTACGGTGACAACTTCCCGCTCCAGGTCTTCCTCGAGCCGCTCAAGGAGCTGGTCTTCGGCACCACGGCCCAGATCGGCTCGGTGAAGGACGTGGTCGACCGCATCCGTTTCCTCTGCACCGTATACAATCCCAGCACGGGCGCGTATGAGTTCGAGTACGCCTATTTCGTTGGCATGGTGGTTGGCGGATCCTCACTCGTGATCATGGGGATCATCGTGTTCCGCATGTGGCGCAAGAACCGGCGGCTCCTCGCGACGCGCAAGGCGGCAGAGCAAGGCTAAGGCAGACAATGAAACGCAATCTGAGGCACGGCTTCGACCGGGCCGAACGTGCTCTCGACTCAGTTTTCGGGCCGGAATGGAACCCCGTTGCACAGCTTGGCGCGCTCGGCTGGTTCCTGTTCTGGATCGTGGCCGCGACCGGGGGCTACCTGTTCATCTTCTTCGACACGGGCGTCGACGCCGCCTACGGCTCGGTCGAATGGCTCTCGACGGATCACTGGTGGCACGCCGGCGTGGCGCGCAGCCTTCACCGCTACGCGTCGGACCTGATGGTGGCCGTCATGTTCGTCCATCTCGTGCGCGAGTTCGCCCTTGACCGCTACCGGGGCGTACGCTGGTTCTCCTGGCTGACCGGCGTGCCGCTGATCTGGTTCGTCTACGTCTCGGGGATCACGGGCTACTGGCTGGTCTGGGACGAGCTCGCCCAGTACGTCGCGATCGAGAGCGCCGAGCTCCTCGACTGGCTGCCCGTCTTCGGCGAGTCGATTGCGCGGAATTTCCTCTCGCCGGAGCAGCTTTCAAGCCGATTCTTCACTCTGATGGTGTTCCTGCACATCGCCGTGCCGCTGCTCTTGCTGCTGCTCATGTGGATCCACATCCAGCGCATCGCCCAAGCCCGGGTGAACCCCTCGCGCGCGCTCGGCGGCATGGTGCTGATCGGACTCTTGGTGGCCTCGCTCGTGATGCCGGCAAATCTCGAGGAGGCCGCGAACCTCTCCAAGGTCCCGGCCGAGGTCGGGCTCGACTGGTACTACCTGCCGCTCTACCCGGTGATGGACTATGTGCCCGCGGGGGTAATCTGGGGCGGACTCGCGCTATTCACCATCGGGCTCGCGGGGCTGCCCTGGCTGCCGCCGCTGAAGGAACGGCGCCCGGCGGAGGTTTTCCTCGACCACTGCAACGGTTGCAATCGCTGCGTCGAGGACTGCCCCTACAGCGCCATCGCGCTCGTCCCCCGGACGGACGGCGCGCCCTTCCCGCACCAGGCCGAGGTGATCCCCGAGCGCTGCGTCGCCTGTGGAATCTGCATGGGGGCATGCCCGTCCTCCTCGCCCTTTCGGCGGTCAGAGAACCTCGTCACCGGCATCGACCTGCCCGACCTGCCGCTCACGCTCCTGCGCGAGCGGGTTTTAGAGACGACGGCCGCCCTCGAGGGCGAAGCGCGTGTCCTTACCCTGGCCTGCGAGCATGGCGCGGCGCGGCCCGGGCCGGGGACTGTCACGATGCCCTGCGTGGCGATGGCGCCGCCCTCGCTCATCGACTTCATCATCAGTCGCGGCCACGCCGAGGGCGTGGTGATCGCCGGCTGCGCCGAGCGGGCTTGCCACAACCGGGTCGGCATCGACTGGACCCGGCAACGCATCGCGGGCGAGCGCGACCCGTATCTCCGTGCCCGCGTGCCGCGCGAGCGTTTCACCTGCGTCTGGGCCGGCGAGACCGAAGGGCCGCGCCTGGCCCGTGAAATCGACGCCTTCCGCACCTATCTGGAGTCACTGCCCCCGGACACGCCGCGGGTGCGCAAGGTCAAGAAGAAGACCGCGCTCGAGGAGGCGCAGACATGAGCCGCGCCATCCGGCTTGCTCTCGGCACCCTCGTGACCACGGCGGTCATCGTCGGGGCGGCGGTGCTTTCGGCCTGGCCTTCCTGGCGCGCGCTCCCGGAGGGGACGGCGGTGGTGAAGCTCGCCTTCAGCCACGGCGGAAAGCGCCAGTGTCGTCAGCTGACGGAGGAAGAGCTCGAGGACCTGCCGCCGAACATGCGCCGCGAGAAAATCTGCGACCGCGAGCGCCCGCCTGTGCAGGTCGAGCTCGAGATCGACGGCACGACGGTGTTCACCGACGCGTTGCCACCGACCGGCCTCGCCGGTGACGGGCCCTCGCAGGTCTATGAGCGGTTCGTCGTCCCCGCTGGCAGGCACGCGCTCGCGGTGCGCCTAAGCGACGACCCCGCGAAGGAGGGCTTCGAGTACGCCGCCGAGCGTCAGGTCACGCTCGCACCCGAGCAGAACCTCGCCATCGACTTTGCGCCCGCGACGGGCGAGTTCACCTTCAACTGACACCGGAGGATACCATGGCCAGGATCGAATGGAGGCCGGAATACAGCGTTGGCGTCGAGGCCGTCGACCACGAGCACCAGGAGCTCATCGACCTCGTCAACCGTATCCACGACGCGCTCGAGGGCGGGCGCCCGGCCGACGAGGTCGAGGAGGTGTTCGGCGACCTCTTCCGGGCCATTTCCTCGCACTTCGCGCTCGAGGAAAAGTTCATGCGCGAGCACGGCTACGACCAGTTGACGGAGCACAAGTCCGAGCACGAGCATCTGCTCGACGAGCTCCGCGACATCATGGACGACTACCGCGAGGGCCGCGCGGGTCCCGCAGACCGACTGACCACGGTCGTGGAGCGATGGTTCGCCGACCACTTCAAAACGCATGACGCGCGGCTGCACAAGAAGCTCGGGGAACACCCCCACTGAGCGCCGATCAGCGGGCCCCCGAGCGGAGCGCGGTCAGCGCCTCCAGCATCCGCTTGGCCTCCGACTCGGTCATCCGCGCGTGGCCCGGCAGGAAGTCGGCGATGTCGCGGCCCGAGTAGCGACCGACGAGCTGGCCGTCGCGCAGGATGAGCCGCAGGCGGGCGAACTCGTAGGCCCGGTCGTGGCAGATCGCGCAGCGTTTCTGATAGAAGCCGCCGGAGCGGAGTTGCGCCCGGAACACGTCGAGGAACAGGGCGATCGTGTCCGGCGTGAGGCCACCCCGGTGATGGGCGAGGAAATCGTCAACCGGCCGCCCGGTCCGCACACCCGTTAGGGCCCCGTCGCGCTCGGTCAGCGACTTGCGCGCGAAGTTGCCGGCATGGCCGTGGCAGGAGGCGCACCGCGACTCGAAGATCTGGTGGAAATCGGCGCCCGCGGCGCCGGAGACGAGCCCGGCGGCAAGGAGAATGCCGCCGAGCGCCCTCCGTATCATTCAAACTGTTTCAGGTAGGCGATGACGTCCTGACGGTCCTCTTCCTTGCGGAGGCCGGCGAACACCATTTTCGTTCCGGGGATCATCTCCCGCGGGTCCTCGAGGTAGGCGGCGAGGTTCGCATCGGTCCAGGTGAAGCCCTCCTCCTTCTTGGCCATGAAGGCGTCCGAGTAGCTGAAGCCCTCGACCGAAGCGATCTCGGCGCCGACGATGCCGTTGAGCGGCGGGCCGACGCGGCTCTTCGCGTCCTCGCCGACCATGTGGCACGCCTTGCACTTGCGGAAAACCTTCTCGCCCTCCTCTGCGTCGCCCTGGGCGAGCGCGGGGGCGCTGATGGCGGTCGCCGCCATGACAGCGAGGGCAGCGGCCATTGCTTTCCTCATCGGTAGCCTCCTTGGTTGCTGATCGGTGAGCGTTTCAGGTCATTCCGCCGCGAGGCGGGCCCGGGCGCCGATCCCGAGCATCTCCCAGGTCTCAACGAGCGACTGGACCAGATGTTCCATCAGACGGTCGTCGTGATGGGGCGTGGGCGTGACGCGGAGGCGCTCGGTGCCGCGGGGCACGGTCGGGAAGTTGATCGGCTGGATGTAGATGCCGTGCTCGGCCATCAGCCGGTCGGTGGCCGCCTTCGCCAGGACCGGGTCGCCGACGAGGACGGGCACGATGTGCGTCTCGGACGGCATAACCGGCAGGCCCGCGGATTTCAGGAGGCGCTTCAGGCGCGCCGCCCGCTCCTGGTGGCGCTCGCGGAGCTCGGGGCGGCGCATCAGGTCCTCGACGGAGGCCAACGCCGCGCCAGTCACCGCCGGGGCGAGCGAGGTGGTGAAGATGAAGCCCGGCGCCGTGGAGCGGATGGCGTCCACGCAGGCATGGGAGGCGGCGATGTAGCCGCCCATGCAGCCGAAGGCCTTGGCGAGCGTGCCCTCGATGATGGTGAGGCGGTTCGCGGCGTCTTCCCGCTCGGCGATGCCGCCGCCCCGGGGGCCGTAGAGACCGACGGCGTGCACCTCGTCGAGATAGGTCATGGCGCCGTAGCGGTCGGCGAGGTCGCAGATCGCGTGGATGGGGGCGACGTCGCCGTCCATCGAGTACACCGATTCGAAGGCGACCAGCTTGGGCGCCGCCGGGTCCTCGGCGGCGAGAAGCTCCTCGAGATGGCCGAGCTCGTTGTGCCGCCATATCCGCTTGGCCGCGCCGGAATGGCGGATGCCCTCGATCATGGAGGCATGGTTGAGCGCGTCCGAGAAGATCACGAGGCCGGGAAAGAGCGCCCCCAGCGTCTTGAGGGTCGCCGCGTTCGAGACATAGCCCGAGGTGAAG
>JBEPXW010000085.1:0-6754 GCA_041641715.1 Pseudomonadota bacterium | reverse complement strand
TCGTGGAGCGGCTGATGGGCAAGAAGGCCGAGCTTCGCTTCCGCTATATCCAGGAGAACGCGCGCTTCGCGGAGGACCTGGACCTCTGAGGCGCGGCGGGCCGTTCCGGGCGCCCGGCAACCTTCGCACGTGTGCGAAGGGGGTTAATCCATTGAATTCATTGTGTTTCCGCATTGGGCCCCTTGGCGGTCGGCGTGCGATCGGTCGCGCGACGCAGGGCCGGGCGGCGCCCTCGACCCCGCATGAGGCTTCCCCTGCCGCGCGTTCCGTGACAGATGGATGGCCTCGAGGGGGCCTTCCGCATGAGACCCATTCCCGACACGCCGCAGGCCGGCATCGTCCTCATGGCGGTCGCGATGATGTTCGCGCCCATGATGGACATGTTCGCCAAGCTGCTGACGGACTCCATGTCGCCGGGCTCGATCGCGGCGGGGCGCTTCGCCATGCAGACGGTGATCCTGCTGCCGGTCGTGCTGGTCGCGCGGCAGTGGGTGCGGCCGGGGCCGCTGCACGTTCTGGCGGGGTGCCTGCTCGGCACGGGGCTCGCCGTGCTGACGGCGGCCTTGAAGGAGATGCCGCTGCCGAACGTCATCGCCATCTTCTTCGTCGAGCCGCTGATCCTGACGCTGATGTCGGCCTACATCCTCGGCGAGGGGCTGGGCTGGCGGCGGCTCTCGGCGGTGACGGCGGGGCTGGTCGGCGCGCTGGTGGTGATCCGGCCGAACTGGGAGGCGTTCGGGCCGGCGGCGGTCTACCCGGTGGTGACGGCGTTCTGCTTCGCCTCATACCTGATCGTGACGCGGGTGATGACACGGCGTGGCGGGCTCCTCGCGCTGCAGTTCTGGACGGGCGCCTTCGCCGCGCTGGCGATGGGCGTGGTCGTCGCCGCGGGCAGCGGACTCGGGGCCGAGGCGCTGGCCGTGACATGGCCCGGCGAGCGCGAGTGGGCGATCCTCGTCTGCATGGGGCTGCTGGCGGCCGTGGCGCACCAGATGCTGGTCAACGCCTTCGCCCGGGCCGAGGCGGGGGTGCTGGCGCCCCTGCAGTACCTGGAGATCATTTCGGCAACACTCATCGGCTGGTTTGTCTTCGGCGACTTCCCCGACGGATTGACCTGGATCGGGACTGGGATCATCATCACAGCCGGGCTCTATGTCATTCACCGCGAGCGCCAGCTGGCACGCCGCCATGCCGCGCGGCTCGCGAAGCCGGGGGAACGCCCATGATCCGGCGCCTTCCCGCGATCGTCTGCCTCATCGGCATTCTGGCGGGATGCGAGGATCCCGGAATCAGCAACGTCGCCCGGCGCGAGCACGTCAGCGCCAAGAAGCTGCTGAAGATGCACGACGAGAACGGGGTCATCTTCGTCGAAATCCACGGCGTGCCCTGGGAGGGCGCCGACCCGGCGGAGATCGCCGGCACGATACGGATGCCCGAGGGACCCGGCCGCCCGGTTCGCTTCAAGGACATGGCTCCCGGCCAGGGCCAGATCGGCGGCGGCGAACGGCTGGTGCTGCGGTTCAACCCGACGACCGGCTCGGGCGGCGCGGTCTGCGGGGCGAAAGGCGAGTTGTCCACCAAGCCGCCGCGGCGAGACGGGTTCATCGTCAACGCCACCTTCTGCCGCGGCACGGACTGGCTGGTGCGGGCCACGCTCGACGCGGACGACGTGCCCGCGAACGACTGGCTCGAGTATCACCTGCGGATGCAGGACCTGCTCGACAAGATGTTCCCCGACTAGCGCGCTCAGCCCTGCGCCAGGCTCTCGCGCAGCTCCTCGAGTTCGAGCCATTCCTCCTCGGCGGCGGCGAGGCAGCGCCGGCGCTCGGCGAGCGCGTCGGTCGCCTTGGCGAACCTGTCGGGCGCGCGGCCATAGAGCTCGGGGTCCGAGAGAAGGCTCTCCAGCTTCGCGATCTCTTCCTCGAGCCTGGCGATCTCCTGCGGCAGGGCGTCGAGGCGGCGCTGCTGCTTGTAGCTCAGACGGTCCTGCGGCCGCGCGGCGGGGCGCGGCGCGGGCTTCTGCCGGGGGCGCGCGGGCTCGGGCGGGGCGGCCTGCGTCTCGCCGCGCTGCGCGCGGTAGTCGGACCAGCCGCCGGCGTAAATGACGGCTCGGCCGTCGCCCTCCATGGCGATGGTCGTCGTGGCGACGCGGTCGAGGAAGTCGCGGTCGTGGCTGACCAGCAGCACGGTGCCCTCGTAGTCGGCGACCAGCTCCTCGAGGAGGTCGAGGGTCTCGACGTCGAGGTCGTTGGTCGGCTCGTCGAGGATCAGGAGGTTCGACTCGCGCGCCATGATGCGGGCGAGGAGGAGCCGGGCCCGCTCGCCGCCCGAGAGGGCCGAGACGGGGCCGCGGGCCTGGCGCTCGTCGAACAGGAAGTCCTTGAGGTAGGCGACGACGTGGCGGGGGCGGCCGCGCACCATCACCTGGTCCCCCTGCCCCTTCACGCCGAGCGCCGGGTCGCCGGCGAGCGTGTCCCAGAGGGTCATGTCCGGGTCGAGCGCGGTGCGGCGCTGGTCGAGGACCGCGACCCGCAGGTTGGTGCCGAGGCGGACAGAGCCGGCGTCGGGCGCGATCGCGCCGGTGAGGACGCCGAGCAGCGTCGTCTTGCCGACGCCGTTCGGGCCGACGATCGCCACCCGCTCGCCGCGGGCGACACGGATGGAGAAGTCGCGGAACAGCGGGCGGCCGGCATAGGCCTTGGAGGCGCCGTCGGCCTCGATCACCAGCTTGCCCGACCGTTCGCCGGACGACAGGGCCATCGCTGCGACCCCGGTCCGGGTGATCTGCGCGCGGCGCTCGGCGCGCATGGCCTGGAGGCGGCGCAGTCGGCCCTGGTTGCGCTTCCGGCGCGCGGTAATGCCCTCGACGGCCCAGCGGGACTCCTCGCGGATCAGGCGGTCGAGCTTATGGCGCTCGGCGGCCTCCTGCTCGAGGACCCGGTCGCGCCATTCCTCGAAGGCGGCGAAGCCCTCGCCGTTCAGCCGCGCCTCGCCGCGGTCGAGCCAGAGCGTCGAGCGGGTGACGTTGGTCAAGAGCGCCCGGTCGTGGCTGACGATGGCGAAGGCGGCGCGGGTGTTCTTGAGGTGGCTCTCCAGCCACTCGATCGCGGCGATGTCGAGGTGGTTGGTCGGCTCGTCCAGCAGCATGACGTCGGGCTCCATGGCGAGGAGCCGTGCGAGCGCGGCGCGGCGGCGCTCGCCGCCCGAGGCGGTGGCGGGGTTTCCTGCCCCGTCGACCTTGAGGCCGTCCATGGCGGCCTCGGCGCGCCAGCGGTCCTCGTCGGCGAGGGGGGCTGCGACGTAGTCGCCGAGGCTGGCATGGCCGGAGAGGTCGGGCTCCTGCGGCAGGTAGGCCACCTTCGTGCCGGGCCTGACGAAGCGCGCGCCGCGGTCCGGCTCGACGAGGCCGGCGGCGATCTTCATCAGCGTCGACTTGCCCGAGCCGTTGCGGCCGACGATGCAGAGGCGCTCGCCGGCGGCGATGGTCAGGTCGACGCCGGCGAACAGCGGGCGTCCCCCGAAGCCGAGGGCGACGTCCGTCAGGGTGAGAAGCGGCGGCTCGGCCATGCGCGGGCATGAAACGCAACCGCCCGGTGGCGTCAAGGGGCGGAGGGTATTCCGCCGGGTGCGGCTTTCCCCTACTGTCCGCGCGGCCCAGGAGGGAGGCGTCCGTGCCCGCACCGCTCAACCCGAACCTCGCCCGCGTTCTCGTGCCGCCGATCATGGAGGTGCGGCGCTGGGTCCGCGAGGCCGACTTTCCGCCCGACCGCCCGCTGATCGACCTGAGCCAGGCGGCACCGTTGGACCCGCCGCCCGAGCCGCTGCGCCGCGCCATCGCGGAGGCTGCGCTCGGCGACTGCGACGCGCATTTCTATGGCCCCGTCATGGGTGACGCGCCGCTGCGCGAGGAAATCGCGGCGCGCTGGTCGGCACTCTACGGCGCCGGGATCGACGCTTCGGAGGTCGCCGTCACGGCCGGGTGCAACGAGGCGTTCTGCGTCGCCGTCGCCACGCTCTGCGCCCCGGGGGATGCGGTGATGCTGCCGGTGCCATGGTACTTCAACCACCGCATGTGGCTCGACATGAGCGGGGTGGCGGCGGTGCCGATCCCCTGCGACGGGGCCATGCTGCCGGACCTCGAGGCGGCCCGGGCGGCGATGACGCCGGCCGTGAAGGCGATCGCGCTCGTGACGCCCAACAACCCGACCGGGGCCGAATACCCCGCGGAGCTGATTGACGGCTTCTACGCGCTGGCGCGCGACAACGGGGCGTGCCTGGTGGTGGACGAGACCTACCGCGACTTCCATTCGGCCGAGGGCGCGCCGCACGGGCTGTTCCGGCAGCCGGACTGGCGCGAGGGGCTGATCCATCTCTACAGCTTCTCCAAGGTGTTCCGCCTGACGGGCCACCGCGTGGGGGCGATCGTGGCCGGGGCGGAGCGGCTGGCGGAAGCGGAGAAGTTCCTCGACACCGTGACCATCTGCCCCTCGCGGCTCGGCCAGGTCGGGGCGCTCTGGGGGCTCAGGAACCTCGGCCGCTGGGTGGCCGATGAACGTGCGGAGATCCTCGCCCGCCGCCACGCCGTCGCCGCCGAGTTCGCCGAGCGCCTGCCCGACTGGCGGTTGCGCGGAGCCGGCGGCTACTTCGCCTATGTAGAGCCACCCTTCGACATGCCGGCGGAGCGGCTCGCGCGGTTGCTGGTGGAGCGACAGTCGGTGCTGACCATTCCCGGTTCCATGTTCGCGCCGCCCGACGACGGCTGGGGCGCCGGGCGCCAGCTCCGCATCGCGTTCGCCAACGTGGACCGCGGCGGGCTCGCCGAGGCCGTGCACCGGCTCGCGGCGTTCGCGCCCTGAACGGGTCCGCCGCGGGGGATGCGTCTTGTGCCCCTTGCCCTCGGGGATTATGAAGCGCGAACGGAGCCGGGGCGACCCCCGGCCGAGGCAATGCGAAAGCGGGTGTCCCCATGCTGAACCGTCTGCGCAAGGGCGTGAAGTCGCTGACCGCGAAGGTGCTGATCGTGCTCCTGGTCATCAGCTTCGCCGTCTGGGGCATCGGCGACATCTTCTCATTCCGCCTCGACGCGAAGGTGGCGCAAGTCGGCGAGACGGAGGTCTCGGCGCAGCGCTTCGCCGACGCGCTGGCGCGTCAGCAGAACCGGATCTCGCGCCAACGGGGCGAGCTGGTGACCTTCGAGCAGCTCCGCCAGGGGGGCGTCGCGAGCGCGGTGCTCGACGGGCTGATCCGGGACGCGGCCTTCGCCGAGGAGCTGGACCGGTTCGGCCTCGCCGCGCCGGACTCGGCGGTCGCCGCGGCGATCCGGAACCAGCAGGCATTCCAGGGGCCGGGCGGCGAGTTCTCGCGCCAGTACTACCAGCTCTCGCTGCAGCAGCAGGGCATGACGACCCAGGAGTTCGAGGAGCTGACCCGGACCCTGCTGGGCCAGGACATCCTTGTCGAGACCGCCCAGGCCGGCGCGGTGCCGCCGCCCGGCGTGGCGCAGCGCATCGCGGCCTACCGGAGCGAGCGGCGCAGCGTGAACATGCTGACCCTCACGGCCGGTATGGCGTCCGACCCGGGGACGCCCAACCCGGAGGAGCTGCGCAGCTTCCACGAGGCGAACGAGGACATGTTCACCGAACCCGAGCGGCGCTGGGGCGAGTATCTCCACGTCGACGCCGAGGGCCTGCTGGAGGAGCTGAAGCCGGACGAGGAGGAGCTCCGCGCCGCCTACGAGGAGAACAAGGACACCTACACCGTCGCCGAGCAGCGCGTCGTCGACCAGATCACCTTCCCCGAGCAGTCGGCGGCGGAGACGGCCGTCTCGAACCTCCTGGCGGGCGACGCGACCTTCGAGTCTCTGGCCGAGGAGCAGGGCCTGAGCGCCGAGGACATCGCGCTCGGCGAGCTGACGCGCGGCGACCTGCCGGGCGCGGCCGCGACGCTCGTCTTCGACGCGGCGGAGCCCGGCATCGTCGGCCCGGTCGAGCTGCCCGCCGGCTACGCCGTCTATCGCGTGCGCGAGATCCAGGAGGGCGGCACGAAGAGCTTCGAGGAGGTGCGCGGTGAGATCGCCGAGCGCATGGCCCAGGACGCACTCATGGGCCGGGCGCCCGAGATCGCCAACAAGATCGAGGAGTTGCGCGCCGCAGGCACCCCCATGAAGGAGATCGGCGAGGAAACGGCCGCCACCTACGGCACCTTCGACGGGCTGGCGCAGAACGGCACGCTCGCAGGCAGCGAGGAGGCGGACGGGGTCGTCGCCCGCGAGACGTTCGTCAACGAGGTCTTCGCCGCGCTCGACAACGAGGAGCGCGACATCGTCGAGACCGAGCGCGGCGGCTATTTCGTCGTGATGGTGAAGCGGATCGAGCCGAGCCGGGTGGTGCCCCTCGAGGAGGTCCGCGAGGAGGCGGTCGCCGCCTGGCAGGACGCGCAGCGCGTCGAGGCGCTGAAGACGCGGGCGGAGGAGATCGTCGGCCGGCTCGGCGAGGAGGTATCGCTCTGGGACGTGGGCGAGGAGATCGGCGCGGAGGTGCGGTCGGTCGGCCCCTTCACCCGGCTGGGCGCGCCCCGGTCGGTGCCGCCGGCGCTGGTGGAGGAGATCTTCCGCGCCCAGAGCGGCGACGGGGTCTTCGCCGAGGCACGGAACGCCACGGCGGTGATCGTCGCGCAGGTCGCCAGCGTCACGATGCCCGCGCCGGAGCAGATCGAGGAGCAGAGCGCGCAGCTCGAGAGATCGGAAGAGCGTCGT
>JBEPXW010000084.1:0-6747 GCA_041641715.1 Pseudomonadota bacterium | reverse complement strand
GCGAGCGAAGCCAGTCAAGGTCGAACCGCGCGGCCGTGGCGAAGTAGTTGGCCGCCACCTCGGGCACCTTGCGGTCGAGCCGGCTCGCCGCCTCGATCACGTCGATGGCGCCGCCGAGCAGCTCAAGCGCCGCGACTCGGCCCGCCAGCCCCTTGGGCGCCTTGCCCTTGACCAGCTCGTTGGTGCGCTGGCCCAGGCGCTTCTTCGAGTAGGCGGTGATGACGTCCTCGGCCGTCTCGGCAATCTGCTCGACGCCCGGGCGGTAGAACTCGATCGCCTCGCCGAGCGCGCGGCCGCCGGCGCCCTGGAGGAGCCGCAGGCTCTGCGCCGAGGCGAGGTCCGAGAGCGCGAGGTGCATGTCGATCTGCGTGGCCGCCGGCGCCTTGTTGTCGAGCGCGTTGATCTCGGCGGCGATCCCGGGCAGGCCGAAGACCTCGCGGGCGATGATGAAGGCACGTACCGTCTCGGCCGGGCGCGCCCCCGTCTCGCCGCCGAGGCGGTGGTAGAGCGAGGGGCCCGCCTCGTTGACCATGGCGTTGGCGGCGACGGTAGCGATGATCTCGCGCCGCAGCCTGTGGTCGCGGACGGCGGCCTTGTACTTCGTCCGCACCGGGGTCGGCATGTAGTCGAAGAGTAGCCGCTCCATGAACGGGTCGTCCGGCACGTCCGACTGCACGAGGTCGGCAAAAACCTGGATCTTCGCATAGGCGACGAGCACCGCGATCTCCGGCCGCGTGAGGCCCTTGCCCGCCTCCGCGCGCTCGAAGAGCTCCTCGTCGTGCGGCAGGACCTCGACCTCGCGGCTGAGCACGCCCTGCGCCTCGAGTGCCCGCATGAAGCGGACGTGATCCTCGAGGAGCGCCGGGGCGCGCTCCTCGACCAAGCTGATCGCGAGAGTCTGGTTGTAGTTCGTGTCGAGGACCAACTCGGCGACCTCGTCGGTCATCTTGCGCAGGAGGTCGTTGCGCTGCTTCTCGGTCATGTCGCCGGCGGCGACGACCTGGCCGAGGGCAATCTTGATGTTGACCTCGTGGTCCGAGCAATCGACGCCGCCCGAGTTGTCGACCGCGTCGGTGTTCAACTTCACGCCCCTGAGCGCGAGCTCGATGCGGCCCTGCTGGGTAATACCGAGATTGGCCCCTTCGCCGACGACGCGGACGCGCGCCTCCCGGGCGTCTATGCGGATCGAGTCGTTGGTGCGGTCGCCGACCTCCAGATGGGTCTCGGAGGCCGCTTTCACGTAGGTGCCGATGCCGCCGAACCACATGAGGTCGGCCGGCATCTTCAGAATCGCGCTCATCAGCTCGAAGGGCGTCACCCGGTCGGCCTTTAGCCCGGTGAGCTCCTTGATCTCCGGGGTCAGCGCGATCGACTTGGCCGCGCGCGAGAACACGGCGCCGCCCTTCGAGATGAGCTTGGTGTCATAGTCCTGCCAGCTCGAGCGGCCCATCTCGAAGAGCCGCTTGCGCTCCTTGAAGCTCTTGTCCGTGTCCGGATTCGGGTCGATGAAGATGTCGCGGTGGTCGAAGGCCGCGAGAAGCCTCGTCTTCTGCGACAGCAGCATGCCGTTGCCGAACACGTCGCCCGACATGTCGCCGACGCCGATGGCAGTGAAGGGCTCGTTCTGGATGTCCGTGCCGAGCTCGCGGAAGTGACGCTTGACGGCCTCCCAGGCGCCCTTGGCGGTGATCCCCATGCCCTTGTGGTCGTAGCCGTTCGAGCCGCCCGAGGCGAAGGCGTCGTCGAGCCAGAAGCCGTAAGAGCGCGCAATCTCGTTGGCGATGTCGGAGAAGGTCGCGGTACCCTTGTCGGCGGCAACGACGAGGTAGGGGTCGTCGCCGTCGAGGCGCACGACATCCGGGGGCGGCACCACCTTGGCACCGTCGAGGTTGTCGGTGATGTCGAGCAGGCCCGAGAGGAAGGTCCGGTAGCAGCGGATCGCCTCGGCCTGGATCTCGTCGCGGCTGCCACCCGCGGGCAGGCGCTTCGGCAGAAAGCCGCCTTTCGATCCCACCGGCACGATGACGGCATTCTTGACGATCTGCGCCTTGACGAGGCCGAGCACCTCGGTCCGGTAGTCCTCCTTGCGGTCGGACCAGCGCAGGCCGCCGCGGGCGACAGGGCCGCCGCGCAGGTGCACGCCCTCGACCCACGTGGCGTAGACGAAGATCTCGCGCCAGGGGCGCGGCAGCGGCAGCTCCTCGAGCCGCTCGGAGTCGAACTTGAAGGAGAGATAGGACTTCGGCCGGCCGTCCTGGCCGTGCTGATAGTAGTTCGTGCGCAGCATCGACTCGACGGCGTTGCGGAAGCGGCGCAGGATGCGGTCGACGTCGAGGCTCGCGACCTCGTCGAGCGCCGCGTCGATCTCGCCCGAGATGCGCGCCGCCTCGGCCTCCCGTTCGCCGGCCCCGCCATGCGCGGGATTGAAACGTGTGGTGAACAGCTGCACTAGGGCTCGGGCGATGGCGGGGTTGTCCGCCAGCGCGTCCTCCATATAGTCGATCGAGTACGGAATGCGCGCCTGGCGCAGGAAGCGGCTGATCGCGCGCAGCAGCACCGTCTGGCGCACCGCGAGCCCCGCCAGCAGCACGAGCCGGTTCAGCGGATCGTCGTCGGCCTCGCCCGCCCAGACCGCCGCGAACGCCTCCTCGAGCTTCTCGCGGATCGTGGAGAGGTCCACCTCGCCGCCCGCTGCCGTGTCCATGTAGAAGTCGTGCAGCCAGATGCCCTCCTCGCCGCGGCCGATCTCGAAGGGGTGCTCCTCGAGGATACGGAAGCCCATGTTCTCGAGCACTGGCAGGCAGTCGGAGAGGGGTACCGCGCGGCCGAGGCGGTAGAGCTTGAAGCGGACGGCCGACTCCGGGTCCTCAAGGCGGCGGTAGAACTTGATGCCGAGGGGACTGTTGCCGGTAAGTTCCTCCATCTTGTCGATGTCGTCGATGGCGGCGACGGCGTTGAACATGTCACGGTAGCCGGGGGGAAAACCCGCGCCGTAGAGGTCGTGAAGCCGGTTGCCGTCGTGTTCGCCTTTCCGGTCGACGAGCGCCTCGCGCAGCTGATCGGCCCAGCTGCGCACCGCGTTCACGATACGCTCCTCGATCTCGGCGAGGTCGTATTCGGGGATGCCTCCGCGCTTGGCGGCGATGACGAATTGAACCCGGGCAAGCGGCGCATCGTCGCCGAAGGAGGGCGTCCAGGCCGCAACGCGCCCATTGAACGCCTCCGACAGGATCTCGCCCATCTTCATACGCCGCTCGGTGTTATAGCGCTCGCGCGGGACGTATACGAGACAGGACATGAAGCGTCCGAAGCGGTCGGGCCGGACGAAAAGGCGCGTGCGCGGTCGGGTCTGGAGATGCAGCACGCCGAGGGCGTTGTGCAGCAACTGGTCGTCGGAGGATTGCAGCAGCTCGTCGCGCGGATAGGTTTCGAGCACGTTGTTGAGCGCCTTGCCATCATGGCTGCCCGGCGCAAAGCCGGCCCGCGCGATGACGCGCTCGACCTTCTGGCGCAGGAGCGGAATGGCGCGCGGGCTGCGGTTGTAGGCGGCCGAGGTAAAAAGACCGATGAATACGTGCTGGCCGATCACCTTGCCCTTCTTGTCATAGCGCTTCACGCCCACAAGATCGAGGTGAACGCGCCGGTGAACGGTCGAGCGCCGATTCGCCTTGATGATGAGCAGGGGCGAGATGTCCGTCACGAAGGCGTCCATGTCCGGCGACCAGTCGGTCGGATTGCCCTCGGCGTCACGCAGGACCGTGAATGCGGGATCGCGCATGAGGCCGAGGCCGGACTTCTCGACGACTTGCGAGCCCTTGTTGCGGCCGCCGAGTGTGTACTCGCGGTAGCCGAGAAAGGTGAAATGGTCGCCGGCGAGCCAGTCGAGGAACTCGGCGGCCTCATCGGTCGCCTCCGCAACCTCTTTTGGCGCCTCCTTGCGGAGCGCCGCCGTGACGTCCGCGAGCCGGCCGAGCATCGGCTTCCAGTCCTCGACTGATGCCCGAACCTCGTGGAGGACCTCGCGCACCTTCTGCTCGAGGCCCGCGAGCCGCTTGTCGTCGCCGATCTGGTCCACCTGGACCTGAATGCAGGACTCGCGCACGCTTCCCTTGGCGCCCGGCTCGGCGAAACCCTTGCGGACGCCGTCCGAGTCGCGGGTTACGCTCACGAGTGGGTGCATGAGCGAGTGGATGCCGACGCCTCGCTCGGTCAGGAGCGCGGTAAGCGAGTCGACGAGGAAGGGCATGTCGTCGTTGACGACCTCGAGGACCGAGTGCTGCGACTCCCAGCCGTGCTCCGACATACGCGGGTTGTAAAGACGGACCTTGGCCTGGCCGGGCTTGCGCTTGGCGGCGAACTTCCAGAGCGCAAGCGTGGCGCCGTAGATGTCCTCGGGCTCGCGATGGACGACCTCCTCGGGCGAGGTCTTGGCGTAAAACCGCTCGAGCGCCTCGGAGAAGGCGTTGTAGTCCGCCTTGCGCAGCCGCCCCTGGGCCAACTCGCGCACCGCGGAGAGCTTGGCGTTCAGCCTCTCCAGCTCGCCTTCGCGCATCGGTGCCCCCCTTTCCCTTCCGGGCCGGGCAGCGCGCAGGCCGCGACGTCCGGCCGGTTCCTTTATCTCTTTTCCGCGAGCCTACCCGCGCCCGGCCATCATGCGCGGGCGGGAACGCCCGATCAACCGCCGTTTCCGACTCCGCCGCGGGGGCGGTTCAGCCGCTCTCGCCCGAGTAGCCGCGGACGCTGGCCGCGGTCTGCTCGAAGAGGAGCCGACGCTCCTCCTCCGACGGCGGCGCCTGTCGTCGCCACTCCTTACCGAGATCGACGGCCCGCTGGACGGCGGGGCGCTCCTTCACGCGCTGGCGCCAGGCGGCGAGGTGCGGGAAGGACTCCAGGGAGGCGCCGAGCGGCTTGGCGATCAGCACCCAGGGCCAAGAGATCATGTCGGCGATGGTATAGGTGTCGCCGACGATCCAGTCGCGGCCCTCGAGCCGACGGTCGAGGACGCCGAGGCAGCGGTCGTACTCGCGGGCATAGCGCTCGCGGCCATAGTCGCCGACGCCCTCAGGCGCATAGTTGACGAAGTGGCTAATCTGGCCGGCCATGGGCCCGAGGTTGCCCACCTGCCAGAACATCCACTCCATCACCTCCTTCCGGCCGAGCGGGTCGCCGGGCAGGAAGCGGCCCGTCTTCTCCGCCAGGTGCCACATGATGGCGCCGGACTCGAAAACCGGGATCGGATCACCCGCGACGTCGTGGTCGACGATGGCGGGCATGCGGTGGTTCGGGCTGATTGCCAGGAACTCGGGGCGGAACTGGTCGCCCTTCGAGATGTTGACGGGGATCACCCGGTACTCGAGGTCAAGCTCCTCGAGCAGGATCGCCACCTTCCAGCCGTTCGGGGTGGGCCAGTAGTAGAAGTCGATCACGCCGTCCTCTCCTGCTCTTCCTGGGCGGCGCCGGAGGCGATCAGAGCGTCGATCTCGTCCCCGGCGTAGCCGACCTCCGCCAGCACCTCGCGAGTGTGCGCGCCGAGGCCGGGGGCGCCACGGCGGAGCTCGGTCGGAGTGGCGGAGAAGCGGGCCGCGCTTCGAGCCTGGCGCAGGCGGCCAGCGCGCGGATGATCGGTCTCGACGACGATGCCGTTCTCGACCACCTGCGGGTGGCGGATCATCTCGCGCCGCTTGAGCACGGGGGCGCAGGGCACGTCGTGCGCCTCGAGGCGCTCCACCCACTCGGCGGTCGTGCGCTCCCTGAGGGCCTCCTGCGTGAGCTCGAGCCGCGCCGCCTTGTGCAGGTCGAGTCCCTCGGCCGTCTGAAAACGCTCATCCTCCATCCACTCGGGCCGCTCGCAGGCGCGGGCGAGGCGCTCCCAATCGACGCGGCGAAAGGCGGCGACCGAGATGTAGCCGTCCGCGGTCTCGTAGATGAGATCGATGTAGCTCTGCGACTCCTCGCGCTCGGGCTCGTCGCCGACAAAGGTGTGCGCACCCATGTCCGAGCTCCAGAGGAAAGCGATAACCGCATCAAGCATGGAGAGGCGGATATGCTGGCCCCGCCCCGTGCGCTCACGTGCGAACAGCGCGGCGCAGATTGCCTGGGAGATCGCGAAGCCAGTCAGCTTGTCGGGCAGTATAGTGCGGACGAGCGCGGGACGGCGCTCGTCGGAGGCCGCCTGCACGGTGGTCAGGCCCGAGAGCGACTGGATCAGCGGGTCGAAGACGGGTTTCCGCGCGTAAGGTCCCGTTTCGCCGAAACCGGTGATCGAGGCGTAGACGATGTCTGGCTTCACCGCGCGCGCGTCCTCGTAGCCGATGCCGAGCCGCTCGACCACGCCGGGCCGGAAGTTCTGCAGCACCGCGTCCGCGCCCGCGATCAGGCGCTTAAGCGCCGCCACCCCGTCGGACTGCTTCAGGTCCAGCACCACCGAGCGCTTGTTCCTGTTGTTGTTCAGGAACGAGGCCGAGAAGCCCCCGCGCCGCGTTGCCACCTCGCGGCTGTGATCGCCGGAACCGGGCGGCTCGACCTTGATGACGTCGGCGCCCTGGTCGGCGAGGATCATGGCGCCCAGCGGCCCCGAGACCATGCTGGTCAGGTCGATCACGCGCACGCCGTCGAGCGGTCCGGGCATGGCCCGCCTCCCCTGTTACCTCCGATGGCCCCAATGGAAGCGCAGGCCGGCGCGATTGCAATCCCCCGGCGCCCCGGGCAACGACCATGCGCCAGCGCTGCCAAGCATGCGACCAGGCG
>JBEPXW010000083.1:0-6809 GCA_041641715.1 Pseudomonadota bacterium | reverse complement strand
CCCGTGGTCGGGTTGGTCAGCACGACCACGTATGGCAGCCGCGCCTCGCGCATCATCTCGACGGCGATGGTGGTGCGCGGCAGCTGCATGAGGCTGAGGATGCCCTCCTGCATCCGCGCCCCGCCAGAAGCGGCGAAGACGACAAGGGGCGCCTTGCGCTTCACTGCGGTCTCGGCCGCGGCCAGCATGGCGTTGCCCACGGCCATGCCCATGGACCCGCCCATGAAGCGGAAATCCTGGCCCGCCGCCACCGTGTCGAGGCCGAAGAGGCGGCCCTCGACGACGATCATCGCCTCCTGCTCGCCGGTCCTCCGCCGCGTGTCGCGCAGGCGGTCCGTGTAGCGCTTCTCGTCGCGGAAGTGCAGCGGGTCGGCGACCGGCTCGGGCACCTTGACCTCGGCGAAGAGGCCGCCGTCGAACAGCGCCCGGAAGCGCTCGCGCGGGGCGATCGCCATGTGGTGGTCGCAACCGGGGCAGACGAACAGGTTCTCGCGGAGCTCGCGGTAGAAGATCATCTGGCCGCAGCTCTCGCACTTGGTCCAGAGGTTCTCCGGCATCTCGCGCCGCTGGAAGAACGACTTGATCTTCGGCGGCACGTAGTCGGTGATCCAGTTCATGCTCTCTCCGCCCCGGACTGTCTCGGGCGGTACATAACGCCGCCGCGCCGGCGGCGCAACGCGGGGCGATCAGGCCTCTCGGCGGCGGAAAACGGGCTCGATCCTTGGCCAGAACATCTCGACGAGCACCGACCCGGTGACGACGACGATCGCTAGGAGCTCGAGCGGGGTCGGGTACTGGGCGAGCACCACGACGGCGAGCAGCGCCGCGATTACCGGCTTGAGGAAAAAGAGATAACTCGCCCGCGTGATGTCGGGCGCCGCCGAGAGGCCGCCGAACCAGAAGAGCTGGGTGATCGTCGTGTTCCAGAGGCCGAGGACCAGGAGCCACCAGCCCGGATTGACGCCGAGCGTCGCCTCGCTGCCCTCGCGGGCGAAGAGGGCGGCCGGGTTGACCCAGACTCCGAAGGCCACGCCGACCATGATCCAGAGGCCGACGCCGCCGGTCATCAGGCTCACGGCCGTGACGCGCAGCGCGCCGTGGCGTCCGACCACCGGCTTGATCATCACCGCGTAGGCCGAGCCGAAGGCGGCGGTGAGCAGCACGAGGAAGATGCCGAACAGCTCGCCCGGCTTGCCGGCCAGCGCGGAGAGGTAGCCATCGGTGATCAGCAGCGCGATTCCGAGGAGCGCCATGATCCCGGTGACGATCTTGACCAGCGTGAACGGCTCGCCGTTGATCCAGCGGTTGATCAGCCCGACCCAGATCGGCATCGTCGTGACGAAGGTCGCCACCTGGATGACCGTGGCGTAGTCCAGCGCCCAGTGGAAGAAGAGGTAGGCGAGCGAGACGCCCACGAGCGACAGCGCCACGAGGCGCCAGCCCTCGACGCGCAACGGCGTGAGGAGGTCGCGGGTGTCGCGCTGCATAAGCGCCCAGAGGACGAGCCCGGCGCCGCCGATCAGGTAGCGCCAGACCGAGACCTCTGGCCCCGCGATCCCGGTGAGCACGGCGAAGAACTCGGAGGAGGCGTGGCCGCAGACGCCGACGAAGACGGCGAGATAGGCCCAGCGCGCCGGGATGGAGGTCATGGGCGGCTCTCGATCTCCTCGCCGAAGCGGGCGAGGGACTCGGCGAGCTTCTCGGGCCGCTCGAGCGGGACGAGGTGGCCGCAGTCGTCCCAGTCCTCGCGGCGCGCGTCGGGCAGGGTGGCGTAGAGCCGGTCGACCACCTCGCGGTCGAGGAAGACCCGGTCGTGGAGCCCGGTGATGTTGAGGACCGGGAGGGTCAGCGCCGACCAGTCGATCGACCAGTCCGCCTCGGGCGCGTGGCGCATCAGGTTGAGATGCGGGTGGTCCGGGTCCATCGGCGCGTAGCCGCCCTTGAGGAAGTTCGCCCGTGCCGCGGCGGCGAACTCCGGGTTGACGACCAGCGGGAAAGTGGCATCGAGGAAGAGCTGGACGCCGCCATGCGCCGCGAGCGCAGGCAGCGCGTCGTTGATCCAGGCGATGCGCGGGCCGATCTCGCGCAGCGTATTGAGAAGGACGAGGCCGCTGGCCTCTGAGCCCCCAAGGACCGCCTGCGCGGCGAAGAGCCCGCCGATGGAGAGGCCGACAAGGACGGGCCGCTGCGGCGCGAGGCCGTCCAGCAGGCGGGTGAGGTCCTCGACAATCAGCGCCGGGGTTAGCGCGGTGCCGGCGGCGAAGCGGCTCTCGGCCTGGCCGCGGAAGTTGTAGCTGAGCGTGCCGAAGCCCGCCTCGCGGAGCGCCGGGGCGACCGCCTTCTCCCAGTGGTCGGTCGAGCCCGTCAGCGCGTTGACGAAGACGAAGGTCGGCGCCGCCGGCCGCGCGGGCGGGCTGTGCAGGTAGTAGAGCGCGTTGTCCGTGTCGATCTCGAAGTGGGCCACCCGTCGCCTCCGTCAGTCCGTCCGGCGGCGTGTCGCCGTGCCGCCGCCGATCGCTAGCGCAGCGGGCCGGCGAAGGGCAACGGGGCTTTCCCCGATATCAGCCCTGTGATGGCGATGGACGGCGCGCGGCCCTTGAGTCCGGCACGGGGTTGGCGCAATCTCGGCCCCGCATTCGAGGGGGAGTCGGCAATGGGCGGCGCGATCTGGACCTGGTTCAACCACGACTGGCACGAAGGGAACCTGCCGATCCTCGGCGTCGCCGACCACGCCACCTGGCTCGGCTCGATGGTGTTCGACGGCGCGCGGGCCTTCGAGGGGGTGGCGCCGGACCTCGACCTGCACTGCGCGCGCTGCGTCGACTCGGCCGAGCGCATGGGGCTGGTGCCCCCCGTGACGGCGGAGGAGCTGACGGCGATCTCGCGCGAGGGGATCGCGAAGTTTCCACCTGGCACGGCGCTCTATGTGCGGCCGATGATGTGGGCGCGCGAGGGGCTGACCTACATGATCCCGCCCGATCCCGAGTCGACCGCCTGGGCGGTGCTGCTCGAGGAGAAGCCGATGCAGGAGCCGCGCGGCTTCACGCTCACGGGCACGCGCTACCGCCGCCCGACCATCGAGGTGATGCCGGTGGACGTGAAGGCGGGCTGCCTCTACCCGAACAACGCCCGCATGCTGCGCGAGGCGAAGGAGAAGGGGTTCGACAACGCCATCGTGCTCGACATGCTCGGCAACGTGGCGGAGACGGCGACCTCGAACATCTTCATGGCGCGCGATGGCGAGGTGCTGACGCCGATCCCGACGGGGTGTTTCCTCAACGGCATCACGCGACAGCGCGTCATCCGGCTCCTGCGCGAGGACGGGGTGACGGTGCACGAGACGATCCTGACGCTCGAGGACTTCGAGGGCGCCGACGAGATCTTCTCCACCGGCAACGCCGGCAAGGTGCAGCCCGTGACGCGGCTCGAGGAGCGCCACCTGCAGATCGGACCGATGGCGCGGCGGGCGCGCGAGCTCTACTGGGACTTCGCGCACAGCCGGATCTAGGACGCCGTCCACCCCCGTCGCCCCGGTCATGCCCCGGCCTGACCGGCGCCGCTGGATTGCCGGGTCAAGCCCGGCAATGACCTGCGGCGGGGTTCAAAGGCGTGACTGAGGGCCGGGGCGCCGTCAGACCGCGTGCGCGGCGTCGGCCAGCGACCTGACGAAGGCGAGCACGTCGCCCGGGTCCTCGCCGTTGCCGATGCGCTCGACGATCGCCGAGCCGACCACGACGCCGTCGGCCACCGAGGCGATCGCCGCCGCGCTCTCCGGCGTCTTGATACCGAAGCCGACGCAGACGGGCAGCTCGGTCGCACTCTTGATACGCGCGACCTCGGGCCCGACCGCCTCGGCCTGGGCAGCGGCGGCGCCGGTGATCCCGGTAATCGAGACGTAGTAGACGAAGCCGGAGGTGTTCTCGAGCACCTTCGGCAGGCGCCTGTCATCCGTTGTCGGCGTCGCGAGGCGGATGAAGTGGAGCCCGGCGCGGTTGGCTGGGATACAGAGCTCCTCGTCCTCCTCGGGCGGCAGGTCGACGATGATGAGCCCGTCGACGCCGGCCGTACCCGCCTCGGTGAGGAACCTGTCGACGCCCATCGAGTAGACAGGGTTGTAATAGCCCATCAGGATGATCGGCGTCTCCGAGTCCTCCGCGCGCAGCGCGCGGACCATGTCGAGCGTCTTCTTCATGGTCTGCCCCGCCGCCAGCGCCCGCTGGCCGGCGCGCTGGATCGCCGGGCCGTCGGCCATCGGGTCGGTGAAGGGCATGCCGAGCTCGATGACGTCGACGCCCGCCCCCGGCAGCCCGCGCACCAGCGCGAGGCTCCGCTCGTAGTCCGGATCGCCGGCCATGACGAAGGAAACGAAGGCGCGTTTGCCCTCCTCCCGGAGCCTCGCGAAGCGTGCCTCGATGCGCGACATGTGCCCCCCTTGGCCGTCGCGGGCCGATCAGCCCTCGTCCTTGCGGAAATACTTCTTCTCGCGCGGCTTTCCGTCCCAGCCGGTGCGGCGCGGGCGCTCCTCGCCGCGCTCGCCCTTGCGGTCGCCGCCCTTGCGCTCGCCGCCTCGGTCGGGGCCGCGATCGGTGCCGCGGGCCGGGCGGCGGTCGCCCCGGTCGTCCTCGCGATGCTCCCACTTGTTCAGGAGCCGCTCGTCGAAGCTGTCGCGCCCGATGGCGCCCTCATGGCACCAGACGCAGGCGACGCCGGAGTCGGTGACCTCCTCGACCACCATGCGCATGGAGCCGGATTTCAGGACCACGAGGTCCCCTGTCGTGAACTTTGCCATGTTGTCCTTCAGATCTCCGCGCCGAGCGCCTCGGCGACCGTGTAGATGTCCTTGTCGCCCCGGCCGCACATGTTCATGACGATGAGGTGGTCCGAGGGCAGCCCCGGCGCGATCTTCGCGACGTGGGCGAGCGCATGGGCGGGCTCGAGCGCCGGGATGATGCCTTCCGTCTCGCAGCTGAGCTGGAAGGCGTCGAGCGCCTCCCGGTCCGAGACCCAGACGTACTCCACGCGCCCCGACTCGTGCAGCCAGGAGTGCTCCGGCCCGATGCCGGGATAGTCGAGCCCGGCCGAGATCGAGTGCCCCTCGAGCACCTGGCCGTCGTCGTCCTGCAGCAAATAGGTGCGGTTGCCGTGGAGGACGCCCGGCCGCCCGCCGGTGAGACTGGCGCAGTGCTCCATCCTCTCGTCGACGCCGTGGCCGCCCGCCTCGACGCCGATGATCCTGACCTCCTTGTCGTCGAGGAACGGGTGGAAGAGGCCCATCGCGTTCGAGCCGCCGCCGATGCAGGCGACCAGCGTGTCGGGCAGCCGGCCCTCCCGCGCCATCATCTGCTCGCGGGTCTCGCGGCCGATGATCGACTGGAAGTCGCGCACCATCGCCGGGTAGGGGTGCGGGCCGGCGACCGTGCCGATGCAGTAGTAGGTGGTCTCGACGTTGGTCACCCAGTCGCGCAGCGCCTCGTTCATGGCGTCCTTGAGCGTGGCGCGGCCCGCCTCCACCGGCACCACCTCGGCGCCGAGCAGGCGCATGCGGAAGACGTTGGGCTTCTGCCGCTCGACGTCCGTGGCGCCCATGAAGACGACGCATTTGAGCCCGAAGCGGGCGCAGACGGTGGCGGTGGCGACCCCGTGCTGGCCGGCGCCGGTCTCGGCGATGATGCGGTGCTTGCCCATGCGCCGCGCCAGCAGGATCTGGCCGAGCACGTTGTTGATCTTGTGCGCGCCGGTGTGATTGAGCTCGTCGCGCTTCAGATAGACCTTGGCGCCGCCGAGCCGCTCGGTCAGCCGCTCGGCCAGGTAGAGCGGCGAGGGGCGGCCGACATAGTGGGTCCAGAGGTCGTCCATCTCGGCCCAGAAGGCGGGGTCGTCCTTCGCCTTGGCGTACTCCGCCTCGAGCTCGAGGATCAGCGGCATCAGCGTCTCGGAGACGAAGCGGCCGCCGAAGATGCCGAAGCGGCCGCGCTCGTCCGGCCCGGCGCGGTAGGTGTTCGGCGTGTCCTGGTTCATGGGCCTCTCCCTGGGCGAGTCGGGGGCCTCTTTAACCGCATCGCGGGCCCGCGTCGATGGGCTCCGCGCGCGCCCGGGCCGGCCTCACGCCCGCGTCACGCCTCGCGGGCCGCGCGGATGAAGGCGGTGATCTTCTCGGGATCCTTGACGCCGGGCGCGCTCTCGACGCCCGAGGAGACGTCGACCTGGCTCGCCCCGGTCAGGCGCACGGCCTCCGGGACGTTCTCCGCCGTCAGACCGCCGGCCAGCATCCAGGGGCCCGCCCAGCGCCGCCCCGCGATCAGCTCCCAGTCGAAGCGGAGCGCGTTGCCGCCGGGGAGGAACCCGCCCTCGCGCGGCGGCCTCGCATCCACCATGATCTGGTCGGCGACCGCCTCGTAGGCCGGGATCGCCTCGAGGTCGGCGGCCTCGCGGATGCCGACGACCTTCATGACGGCGCGCCCGGTCCGCGCGCGCAGCGCCGCCACCCGCTCCGGGCTCTCCTGCCCGTGGAGCTGCAGCATGTCGACGGGCACCGCCGCGACGATCGAGTCGATCAGCGCGTCCTCGGCGTCGACCACCAGCGCCACCCTCGTCACGCCATTGGGCACCGCGACGGCGACCTCGCGCGCCGCGGCGAGGTCGAGCGCGCGCGGCGAGGGCGGGTAGAAGACCAGCCCCACATAGGCCGCGCCGGCGCGGGCGGCATGGGCCGCCGTCGCGGCGCTCGTCAGTCCGCAGATCTTGACCCGCATGTCAGGCGGCCCCCGTCAGGCGGCCCCGGTCAGGCGTCCCGTCTTCAGGCGGCCGGG
>JBEPXW010000082.1:0-6838 GCA_041641715.1 Pseudomonadota bacterium | reverse complement strand
GCGGTGTCAGCGGTGTCCGCGGAGCCGTCCTCACACTCGTCGCCGTCTTCGACGTCGCAGTCGGTGTCCTCACCGTCTTCTGCTTCTTCGGCGTCTTCTACGTCCTCACCGTCTTCTGCTTCTTCACTACCGGAGCACTACCAAAGCACTACCAGGACACCACCGAACCGGAGGGGCCAATTCTGGGCTCAGTTCGCCTCGAGCAGCCGCCGCGCGATCACCTGCGCCTGGATCTCCGCCGCCCCCTCGAAGATCGAGAGGATCCGGGCGTCCGCCAGCACCCGGCTGATCGGGTACTCGAGCGCGAACCCGTTGCCGCCGTGGATCTGCACCCCGTTGTCGGCTGCCGCCCAGGCGACGCGCGCGGCCAGCAGCTTGGCCATCCCGGCCTCGAGGTCGCAGCGCCGGTCGGCGTCCTTTTCCCTTGCCGCGTAATAGGTTAGCTGCCGCGCCAGCATGATCTCCGCGGCCATCATGGCGAGCTTCGCCGCCACCCGCGGGAACGCGATCAGCGGCTTGCCGAAGGCAACCCGCTCCTGCGCGTAGCGCAGCGCGAGCTCGAGCGCCGCCTGCGCCACCCCGATCGCCCGCGCCGCGGTCTGGATGCGCGCCGACTCGAAAGTCCGCATGAGTTGGCGGAAACCCTCGCCCTCGTCGCCGCCGAGGAGCGCGTCCTCAGGCATCCTGAACCTGTCGAAGGAAAGGGAAAATTCCTTCATCCCGCGATAGCCGAGAACCGGGATCTCCTCGCCCTGGAGCCCCGCGTCCGGGAAGGGGTCGGCTTCCGTCCCCCGCGTCTTCGGCGCAATGAACATCGAGAGGCCGCGGTAGTCCTCGGTCGCCGGGTCGGTCCGCGCGAGCAGCGTCATCAAGTCCGTCCGCGCGGCGTGGGTGATCCAGGTCTTGGTCCCCTTGACGACCCATTCTCCGCCCTCCCGCGCCGCCCGCGTCCTCAGCGCGCCGAGGTCCGAGCCGGTGTTCGGCTCGGTGAAGACGGCCGTCGGCAGCACTTCGCCAGAGGCGATCCCCGGCAGCCATTGCGCCTTTTGCGCCTCTGTCCCGCCGCCGAGGATCAGCTCCGCCGCGATCTCGGACCGCGTGCCGAGGCTACCGACCCCGATATAGCCGCGCGAAAGCTCCTCCGAGACGACGCACATCGCCGTCTTGCCGAGGCCGAGCCCGCCATGCTCCTCGGGGATCGTCAGGCCGAAGACGCCGAGGGCGCCCATCTCCTCAACGATCTCCATCGGGATCAGCGCGTCCTCCATATGCCAGCGGTGGGCATGGGGGACGACCCGCTCCTCCGCGAAGCGGCGGAACTGGTCGCGCACCATGTCCAGCTCGTCGTCGAGCCCGCAGTCGCCGAAGGTGGCAGCGCCGGCCTGCTCGGCCAAGAGCCCGGCGAGCCGCATGCGCGCCGCGTCCGCGTTCGTGGCCGAGAGGCGCGCGACGGCCGGGTCGTCCCGGAATGCCGCCAGCGCGTTTTCGCCGAGGCCGATGTCGCCCGGGCGCGCCGACTCGCCCTGGCTCATCGGAATGCCGCCCGAAAGCTGGGAGAGGTACTCACTACAGCCCACCGTGAGGGTCAGTCGCTCGATCTCGCCGAGCTTTCCGGCCCTGTCCAGGCGAGTGGCCCAGTCGGCCGCCTGCGCGAGGGCCTCGGCATAGGTGGCGTACCAGGCGAGGGCGTGGGCGGCATATTGCTCGGTCTCGAGCTTCCCGCCCGAGACTCGGCCGTCGGCCCTAACGCGCTGTCCCAGGGTTTCACGCCCGTCGCGGATCAGAGCCCGGGCGGCCTCGGCGGCGGCCGTCGCCAGGGCGACGAGGTCGGGATCGTCGTGTATGGCGACGGTAGATGCGTCGGCGTGCATCGGGCACATTCCCCGTTGTCGGACGGCCCGGCGGAACGGGCGCGGCGCCGGTCCTGTTTCGCATGCGCGAAGTCTGGTAGCGGTGGCCACATCGGTCGTCAACATTGCCCGCACGGCCGACCATTCCGGTCACCGCCCGTCAGAACCAACGGATCCGTCGCCGGACGAGACAGAGGTGCGCCTGAAACACAGAATCTCCGGGACATCGAGGCGAGACCGGCTTAAGTAAAGGGCGCACCGCCCGCCCCGCATCCGGCGCCATGACTGAGACGCTGCTTGGACCTTATCGCTCCCTTTACCCAAGTCGATCCTGTCGTGCTGCTGGCCGCGGCCGCGGTGATGGTCGTCGGCGGCTTCGTCAAAGGCGCCGTGGGGTTCGCCCTGCCGGTGATCGGCATCGCCGGCATCGGCAGCCTGATGCCGCCGCATGAGACGGTGGGGATCATGGTCCTGCCGACCTTCGCCTCGAATTTCTGGCAGGCGATGCGGCAGGGGGTGGGGCCGGCCACGGCCACCTTCCGGGATTTCTGGAAGCTGAACCTGCTGCTGGCGCTGACCATCGGACTGGCGGCGCAGCTCGTGCCGGTCATTCCGGGGACGGCGCTGTTCATCTTCCTTGGCGTGATCGTCTGCTCCGCAGCGGCGGTGCAACTCGCCGGCTGGCGTCCCCGAGCCCCGGCCACGCCCCGCCGCCGCGCGGCGCTGGAGGTGGTCACGGGGATCGGCGCCGGCTTCATGGGCGGAATCTCGGGCGTCTGGGGCCCGGCCGTGGTGTTCTATCTGGTCGCGCTCGACATCGCGAAGACGACGCAGGTGCGCACCATGGGGCTGACCTTCATGCTGGGCTCGCTTGTGCTGATCCCGGCGCACGGGCACAGCGGCGTCCTGAACCCCTTCACACTGCCTTTCGGGCTCTTGATGTGCCTGCCGATGGCGCTCGGCATGCTGGCGGGGCTTTGGTGCCAGGACCGCATGAACCAGACGGTCTTCCGCCGCATCACGCTCGCGGTGCTCTGTGTCGCAGGGCTCAACCTTCTCCGCCGGGGCCTGATGATGTAACGCCGACACCGCCCCGGCGCGGGTCGCCGACGGCCTGCAGGTTGCCGCTTGCGTCCCGCCGCGCGGCATGGACCCCGCCGAAGAACATGGAGCGTTCGGCCCAGCCCCGGGCCTCCGGAAACGCGGCGAGGAGCGCGTCGCGCTCGGCGTCGGCCAGGCCCGGAAGCTCGAAATCGACCGCGGCCGGCACACCGGCCTCGACATGGAGCCGCGGCGCTTCGACGGCCTCGCCGAGCGGCATTGCACGGTCCACGAGATTCACGAGCGCCTGGGCCAGCGCCGTGCGGATGCGGTTCGACCCGCCCGAGCCAAGCACGGCCAGCGCCCCGTCCGGCCAGCTCACCGCCAACGGTGTCATCATGGACGAGAGGCGTGCGCCGGGCGCCCATGTGTGCCAGCCGCCCGGGACGAGGTCCTCCTCGCCGAGCATATTGTTGGGCATTATTCCCGTGCCCGGCAGGATCGCGCCGCAGCCCTCACCGTTGGAAATGCTGAGTGCGACCCCCGTGCCCGCGCCGTCGATCACGGAGAGATGCGTCGTGCCGCGCGGCGCCGCTGCCCGGCCACGGATCTCGGCCCGGTAGTGCGCGACCATGTCCCGCGAGAGGAGCCGGGCCGCTCCCCCCACCGGGTCGGCCTGGAGATCGGCCTCGAGCCGCGCCCGGGTGGTCGCCTCGAAAGCGCGGGCGAGGTCGACCGCTCCGGCGCCCCGGGAGATCAGCTCGAGGGCGAAGGCGACCAGTGCACCGCCGAGCGCGGGCGGCGGGTTGAGAGCGAGCAGCGCCTCCCCTCGCTGCACCGCCAGCGGATGGCGCCATTCCGGCCGGTACTTCTTCAGGTCCTTGCTCGAAAGATGGCCGCCCTCTGACGCGAGCGCGAGCAGAGCGGCGGCGACCTCGCCCTCGACAACGAAACGGGGTCCCTCATGGCCGAAGACTTCGAGCACGTCGGCGAAGTCGTGGCTTCGGAAAAGCGCGCCGGGGCCCAGCGGCTCGCCGTCGGCCCCGCACATGAGGGCCCGTGACGCCGGGGTCGCCTTCAGGATCGGGGCGATAATTCGCCCGAGGCGCGCCTGAAAGTCGGTGACTGTTATACCGTCACGCGCTGCACGCACGGCCGGCTGGACAAGGTCGCGGAGCGGGATGCGCCCGTGGTGCGCGTGCGCCTCGGCGAGTCCGGATGCGAGGCCCGGCGTGGCGATGGCCCCGGCGCCGATGTGGAAACGCTGCGTGGTCTGGCCGAAGTCGGCGTCGATGGCGCGGAACTCCAGCTCGGTCTCCGGCCTGCGGTGCAGGGGAGCCTGGGCAAAGAAGTCGAGGACTGCCGGGGGGCCATCGACTGGCCGCACCATCATGAAGCCGCCGCCGAGCAGCCCGGCCAGAACCGGCTCGGCAACGCAGGCGGTCAATGCGCCCGCGACCGCGGCATCGACGGCCGTGCCCCCGGCACGCAGGATTTCCTCCGCCGCGCGGGCGGTGACCTGATGACCGCAGGCGACTGCGAAGCTGGACATGCGGAGGCTCCTGCCGGCAATTTTCGGACCGGTGAGTAGCGTGGTGATCGTTGCAAGGGAAGTCCCGGGGAACGTCACCCCGTGCTAGGTCTGACGGATTCAGGGTCAAGGAGGCCCATGGTTGGAGCCGCGCTCCGCATCGGCCTTTTCCCGCTCCTTGTCCGACATCGCGGTCCAGGGCCGTTGAGGATTGATCCGCCAGACGGAACGGTCGCTCCCCGAGATCGAAGAGCGATCCAGTGCTCGACGGTCACTGCCTTATTGGATTGCTAGAGCGGTCAGCGCCCGCTCGTAGTCCCCGCCGCGGGCTCAAACCGGGTCATCGCGTGGAGCCGCGCGGAGTCCGAGCGAGGTTCGTTCTGCCAGTTCGGTTACTCCGAGCTTGCACGCAACGGTACTTGCACGCAGTGTAACAGAGAACCGGCTCCGCGCTCCGCGCAAGCCATCAATCAGGATGACTGGTCGATCCCTGATCCATTAAAGTCCGATCAGGATTCACATTTGCTGCCGCGGCTTATGACACGCAATCATTCCTACGCCACGCGCGTTGCGACGAGAGGCTCCCCACCGATCGTAACAGTGAGAAAGTGACGAACTGTGGACCGGCAAAGAGGAATCGCCTTGCTCAGCGTGTTGTGGGTCGGCGTAGCGATCGGCGCACTCGCGAGCGCGGTGGTCAGCCTCAGTCGCGGCGATCTTGACCTCGCACGCAGTCAAGTGGTCCGCGCCGAGGCTGAGCTTGCCGCCGACAGCGCCGTCCGCACAGCAATCTACGCTCTGGCGAACCGAACGGACTCGGCCATCGCACCTGACGGATCGGTCGTGGCATGGCGATTACCCGAGGCGGAGGTGCGGCTGCAGGTCACGTCCGAGCATGGCCGTTTCGACGTCAATCGCGTCGCGCCCGATCTCTTCGCGGCAGTTTTGCAACAGGCCGGTGCAAGTTCCGAGGAGGCCGAGCGGCTGGCCGCGGCCACCGCAGACTTTATCGACGATGATGATTCCCTGATGCCCGGCGGCGCTGAGCGGCCGGATTATGCATCGGCCGGGCTGCCGGGGCCGAAGAACGCGCCACTCGAGCACGCAGGGGAACTCCTCGGCGTGCTCCGCATGCCGGCCGCGCTCTACCGAAGCGTTGCGGACGCGATTACTGTGCATTCAGGCCGGCCGAGGCCCCGGAACGGACACGAGATCCCTTTGGTGCGTGCAGTGCTGACGGGCGAGCCGGTCGAGACCGCGCCCCAATTGCCGCCAGCGTTCAGCGTCGAACTCGACGCGACGCCGCAGACATTGCGCCCTGGCACGGGCCCGAGCGCCAGCGACCTCGTGCGCATCCGCGCCGAGGCACAGATCAAGACAGGTGCACTGGCAGCGCGCCTCGCGGTGGTCTCCCTGCGCCTGCGGGGCGGCCGTGCCAATTCGGTCTTGGCGTGGTCGCATGCGACGCCGGAGCTGTTCCCCGCACACTCCCCGGAATGAGGCTCGTCAAAGCGGCGCTTGCTCGAGCTTGCGGAAACCGCTGAGTCGCTCCTGCAACTCGCGCGCCACCATCTCGGCCTCGCGCGTGTCGCGCAGCACGTTCGGCGTGATCAGCACCAGGAGCTCCGTGCGGCTCGCCGAGCGGGTGGAGGTTTTGAACAGGTTGCCGAGGACGGGCACATCCTTCAGCAGTGGCAGGCCGGACTCGCCGTCCTCCGCGCGGTCGCGGATCAGCCCGCCGAGTGCTACCGTCGCTCCGGTCTGCACCGCCACCGACGTTTGGATCGTGCGCTGCTGGATGGTCGGCGAGTTGAGGGTCGAGGTGGTCGTGGTGACGGCGTCCGAGACGTCCTGAACGATCTCGAGCGTGACGAGCCCCGAGGCATTGACGCGCGGCGTGACCTCGAGGATGACGCCGGTGTCAATTCGCTCGATCGTGTTGGAGACGATCAGGTCGTCGTCGCCTCCGCCTTCCACCGTCTCGAGCTGCTGGGTCGCCACCGGCACCTGGTCGCCCACATGCAGTCGCGCCACCTGGTTGTCGAGCACCATGAGTTGCGGCGAGGACACCACCTCGACGTCCGTTACCTCGGCCAGCGCGCTGAGGACCGAACGTGCGTCACCGCTATCGAAGACGGCATTGAAGCCCGGGAAGACCGCAGGGGTCAGCCCGGTCTCGAAGTTCGACAGCGTCGCGGCGAAGTTGCCGCTCTCGAAGAACCACTGGAGCCCATAGCGCAGGTCGTTCTCGAGGCTCACCTCCGCGATCGTGACCTCGATCATCACCTGGAGCGGCACGATGTCGAGCCGGTCGAGCGTGGCCTTGGCCAGCTCGTACTGCGCCGGCGTGGCGACGATGACAATGGCGTTGTTGCGCTCGTCGGCGATGAAGCGGGCCGGCTGTCCGCCGCCGCCG
>JBEPXW010000081.1:0-6868 GCA_041641715.1 Pseudomonadota bacterium | reverse complement strand
AACGCGAACCAGGCGGTGATCGCGACGCTGGCGCGCCTCGGCGCGGGGGCGGACGTGGTCTCCGGCGGCGAGTTGGCGCGCGCGCTGGCCGCGGGCGTCCCACCCGAGAAGATCGTCTTCTCCGGCGTCGGCAAGACCGAGGTCGAGATGCGCGCCGCGCTGGCCGCCGGCATCCGCCAGTTCAACGTCGAGAGCGAGCCCGAACTGGCATTGCTCGGCCGGACCGCCGGCGCCATGGGCCGCGCCGCCCCGGTAAGCATCCGCGTCAATCCGGACGTGGACGCCCGCACCCACGCCAAGATCGCCACCGGCAAGGCGGAGAACAAGTTCGGCGTGCCCATTTCCCGCGCCCGCGCCATCTACGCCGAGGCCGCCCGGACGGACGGAATCGAGATCGTCGGCGTGGACGTCCACATAGGCTCGCAGCTCACCGAGCTCGCCCCCTTCGAGGCCGCCTTCACCCGCATCGGCGAGCTTGCGGAAACCCTTCGCGCCGACGGTCACGCCATCCGCCGGCTCGACCTCGGCGGCGGGCTCGGGATTCCTTACCGCCGCTCGAACGAGGCGCCGCCCTTGCCCTTCGACTACGGCGCTCTGATCAAGCGCACGGTCGGCCATCTCGGCTGCGAGATCCAGATCGAGCCCGGCCGCCTCATCGTCGGCAATGCCGGGCTGATGGTGGCGCGCGTGCTCTATGGCAAGGAAGGCGAGGGGCGCGGCTTCCTGATCGTCGACGCCGGCATGAACGACCTGGTTCGCCCGGCGATGTATGACGCCTGGCACGACATCGTGCCGGCGGAGGAGCCGGCGCCGGACGCGCCCGTCGCACCCGTCGACGTGGTTGGCCCCGTCTGCGAGACGGCCGACACCTTCGCGCGCGAGCGCCCGCTGCCGCGCCTCGAGGCGGGGGCGCTCCTCGCCTTCCGCTCGGCCGGCGCATACGGGGCCGTGATGTCATCGGAATACAACACCCGACCGCTGACCCCGGAAGTGCTGGTACACGGCGACCGGTTTGCCGTCGTCCGCCAGCGCCCCACATATGCAGAAATGATTGCGCGTGATAAGCTGCCGGACTGGCTGGACGCGCCGCGGCAGGCGTGAGAGATTCCGGGCGCGGCAGAGGCGACGGAAGCGGATGGCGAAATTCACCTTCTCCGGGCAGAGGCGCGCGCTGGGCAAGGCGACCCGGCAGGCCCTGAGGCTGAGCCGGTTCGCGCTCGGCGCCGAGCGGATGGCACGGGCGCTCTGGCCTTTCTTCACGGCCGTCTGCCTCGTGCTGGCAGCCGCGCTCCTCGGCGGCTTCGCGATGCTCTCGGGCGACGCGCACACGGTCGCGGTCGCGGTCGCGCTGGCGCTCGTGGCCCTGACGCTCGGCTGGGGCGCCTGGCGCTTTCGCGCGCCGACCCGGGCGGACGCGGCGCGCCGCCTCGACGCCGGCGACCCGAGCCACCCGATCTCGACGCTCGGCGACAATCTCTTCGCTGGCCGCGAGGACAGCGTTTCGCTGAGCATCTGGCACGAGCACCTGCGTCGGGCCGAGCGGGCCGCGGCGCGGCTCAGGGCGGCGCCGCCGGACCTCCGGCTCGCGCCCTTCGACCGCTGGGCGCTCCGACTCTTCGCCCCGACGTTGCTGCTCGGCAGCCTGATCGCCGCCGGCGGGGAGTGGGACCAGCGGCTCGCCACACTTTATTCACCGACGCGACCCGCGCCCGCGGGCAGCGCGGAAACGGCCGCCGGGCCGAGCGTCGAGGCCTGGGCCATGCCGCCCGCCTATACCGGGCTCGACACGGTCTATCTCGACCAGAAGGCGGCGGGCGAGCCGATCCGCCTGCCGGCGGGCTCGGAGCTGATCCTCCGCGTCAGCGACCTTGGCGCGCCGCCCGAGCTGAACGCCCCCGGCCTCGAGCGCTTCGAGGGGTTCTCGCGGCTCGGCGAGCGGCTTTCGGAGGCGCGCGGCGTGCTTGCGGGCTCCGGTCCGGTCGAGGTCGCCGCCAAGGGCGAGACGCTCGCCTCCTGGAACGTCACGGTGATCCCCGACAGTCCGCCCGAGATCAGCCTGCCCGAGCCGCCGGGCGCGACCTTCGCCGGCACGCTCGAGGTGCACTACCTCGCCCGCGACGACTACGGCGTCGCCAGCGCCTGGGCCGAGATCGTGCCCATGGAGGGCTTCCCCGAGGGTGGCAGCCTGGTCGAGGAACCCGTCACCTTCGCCCTCCCGATGCCCTTTACGGGCAAGACCAAGGAGGTGGCCGAGAGCGTCGTTCGCGACTTCGGCGAGCATCCCTGGGCGGGCGCCTGGGTCGAGCTCACGCTCCATGCCGAGGACGGTGCCGGCCAGCGGGCGAGCGCGGGCCCCGTCGGCCTGCGCCTGCCGGGGCGGCACTTCACGCACCCGCTCGCCCGCGCGCTGGTCGAGCAGCGCCGCGAGCTCGCCATGGACTTCGAGCAGGGCGGGCGAACGCTTGACGTGCTCCAGTCCGTGACGCGTCGGCCCGAGGACATCTTCGAGGACAACTACGCCGCCTATCTCGGCACTCGCACCGCGGTGCGCCGGTTGGCCGAGGCGGTGGTCGCCGACCGGGTGTCGAAGGCCGCGCCCGACGTGACAGAGTTCCTCTGGCTGGCGGCGCTCTCGCTCGAGGACGGCGACCTTTCCTCGGCGCTCGAGCGGCTGCGCCAGGCCGAGGAGGCGCTGCGCCGCGCCCTCGAGAGCGGCAGCCAGGAGGACATCCGGCGGGCGATGGACGAGTTGCGCCAGGCGATGAACGAGTATCTTCAGGAGATGGTGCGCCAGGCGCTCGAGCGCGGCATGGACCCGGACCAGCAGCAGAACCCCGCGGGCAGCCAGCAGCAGATGAGCCAGCAGGACCTTGAGGAGATGCTGGAACAGATGCAGCGGATGGCGGAGCAGGGGCTGCGCGACCAGGCGCAGCAGATGCTGTCCGAGCTCAGCCGCATGCTCGAGAACCTGCAGGCGGGCCGCATGCAGCAGGGCCCCGGCCAGCAGGCGATGCAAGAGCTCCAGGAGATGATCCAGCGCCAGCGGGACCTCGCCGACCGCACCTTCGACGAGCTGCGCCAGCGTCGCCGCGGCAACCAGCCGGGCCAGGAGGGCGGCCGGCAGCGGCAGGGCCAGCAGGGCCAGCAGGGCCAGCGACCGGGCGACCAATCGGGCCAGGGGCAGCAGGGCCGCTCCAACGGACTCGGCGGCGAGCAAGAGGGGCTGCGGCGTCAGCTGGAGGAGCTGCTCGGCCAGCTTCCGGGCGGAGGCGAGCAGATGCGTCGCGCGCTCGAGGGCGCCGGGCGTGCCATGGGCGAGGCCCGCGACGACCTGAATGCAGACCGCCCCGGTGAGGCCGTGCCGGACCAGATGGACGCGCTCGACCGCCTCAGCGAGGGCGCCGAAGCGCTGGCCGAGCAGATGCAGCAGCAGGGCCAGGGCGACGTGGCGAACCGTGGCCGGGGCCAGGGTGAGGGCCGCGCCCGCGACCTGCAGACAGACCCGTTCGACCGTCCCGCCGGAGCCTACGGCGCCATTGACGGGCGCGACACCAAGGTGCCGGACCGTTCGGCCCTTGATCGCGCCCGCGAGGTGCTGGAGGAGCTGCGCCGCCGCTCGGCTGAGCCGTGGCGGGAGCCGCTCGAACTGGAATACCTCGACCGGCTCATGGACCAGTTCTAGCCGGTTTTCCGGCCGCGCCGGGGGCGAGCGTCCGCGCGCACGAGATTATTCGCCTGCCAGCGTTGAATTGCCGCACGCGCCGTTGGGCTCCCGCTTGGTGATCAGGCAGAAATCCAAATAGAATCAAATAGTTATATGCATGCACAATGTGTGCAGCGGCAGTCGCTGCCGCACTCCAGGCCTGGCAGGCGGCCGATTCAGCCGCCGCGGGCGGGGCCCGTCACTCGGCTGCGACCGGCTCCTGCTCCTGTGTGGCCGGCTCCTGCTCCTGCCCGGTTTGCCCCTCCTCGCCGCCGGTCAACTGGTCGATGCGCTCGCTGGCCCAGGCGCGCCAGTCGGCAGTCGCCTGGTCGAGCGCGATCCGGTAGCGGTCGACCGTGACCACGTACTCGTTCATCGCCGGCTCCATTTCCGGCGAGGCGGCGATAATCTGCGGCTGCAGCACATAGAGCCCGACCATCGTCGCCGCGACGGCCGCGACGAGGGTGAAGCCGGTGAGGAAGGCTCCAGACTTGCGCTTGCGCTCCTTCGCCTTCTGCAGGCGCTTGGCGCGTCGCTCGTGCATCTTGCGGAGCCGGGATGCATCGTAGTTGGCGGGTTTGGCCTGCTGCCCGCCGCCCTCCAGCTGACGGATCTTCGAGCGCAACGGGTCGCCGCCTGTGTCCTCGGCGACCGTGTCCTCGTCGTCGCGCCTGCGCATCGTCGGCTGCGGGCTCGCCGGGCGCGGTGTCTCGGGCTCCGGCTCGGGCTCGGGATCATCCTCGGCGTTGCGCTTCAGGTCGTCGAGCATGCGCCGGATCGCGTCCATCTGCTCCTCGCGACCCCCGGGCGCGGACTGCGTCCCGGGCTGGGGGGCCTCACCGGCCTCCCGCTCGGCCGTGACCCCGGCGTCTTCGCCGCCTGCCGTTGATTCGGCTGGGGGCGCCCCGGCATGCGATTCGCGCTCGCCGTAGGGCTTGCCGGAAACCGCGATATCCGGCTCGGCGACCGTCTCCGCGGCGGCGCCGGGGGCATAAGCCCGCCACTTGTGCGAGCAACTCGAGCAAGTGACCTTCCGCCCCTCGGGCCCGATCGAGTCGTCAGGCACCTGATACTGTGCCCCGCACGACGGGCAAACAATCTCGATCATTCATTACCTCCAAACCCTTGGAGCCGTGTTCTGCTCCCTTGTATAAACCCCTTGTGGCAAGACTCCAAGCATGGGTGCGCCGGCTCCTGTTGCAGAATCGCGGCAGTTGCAGCAAGGGCGCACCGGCCAAGCGGGCACCGGATGCGCGGCTTGACAGCATCGCGCACGCGCCGTCTAACCGGCTCACGCGCCCGCCCGCTCCGGAATAGAGGACCCATGCTGCAGCTCCGCTCGGCGATCCACTCCGTGCTGACCTACGGGTTGATGGGCCTGATGGGCATCGGCGGGGCCCCCTTTGTGCTGTGGTCGCGCGCCTGGACTCTGCGCTGGATGAAGCTCTACGCGAAAGCCGTCTTCGTGCTGACCCGCGCGCTCTGCGGCCTCCGCGTCGAATGGCGCGGGCCGGTGCCGACGGAGCCGGTCGTGGTGGCGGCGAAGCATCAGTCCATGCTCGACGTGCTGATGCTTTTCCGGATTCTTCCCGAGCCACGCTTCGTGATGAAGCGCGAGCTCGTCTGGGCGCCGGTCTTCGGCCTCTATGCACTCCGCATCGGCTGCATCTGGATCGAGCGCGAGAAGCGCGGCCAGGGCAGGACCATGATCGAGCGGCTCGAGAAGGCCGACGCGCGCCGGGGCCAGATCGTCGTCTATCCGCAGGGCACCCGCACCCCGCCGGGCACCTACAAGCCCTACAAGCGCGGCGCCGCAATGGCCTACGAGGCCTTCAGCCTGCCCATGGTGCTGGCCGCCACCAATGTCGGCTGGTTCTGGCCGAAGAAGGGGATGGTGCGAGGCCCCGGGACCGCGGTGGTGGAGTTCCTCGAGACCCTGCCCCCCGGCTTGCCGAGGGCGGAGGTGATGCCGCGGATGGAAAGCGCGATCGAGGCCGCGTCGAACCGGCTCGGCGACGAGGCGGCGGAAGAGCTCGGGATCGCGGCGGCCGCCTGACCGGCTCAGGCCAGGGATTTTTCGCCCATCGCCATGAACTTCTTGCGCCGCTCGGCCCGGAGCTGATCTGGTGAGAGACCGCCGAGGGCCTCGAGCGCCTCGCCGATCGCCTTGCCGACGCTGGCAATCGTGGCCTGCCGGTCGCGCTGCGCGCCGCCGAGCGGCTCGGCGACGACGGTGTCGATGACGCCGAGCTGGTGCAGGTCCTGCGCCGTCAGCCTCAGCGCCGCGGCCGCTTCGCGCGTCTTCTCGGCGTTCTTCCAGAGGATCGAGGCGCAGCCCTCGGGCGAGATCACCGAATAGATGGCATGCTCGAGCATTATGACCCGGTTGGCGGTGGCGAGCGCCACGGCGCCGCCCGAGCCGCCCTCGCCGACGACCACCGAGATCAGTGGCGCGTGCAGTTTCAGGCACATGTCGGTTGCCCGCGCGATCGCCTCGGCCTGGCCGCGCTCCTCGGCCCCCTTGCCGGGATAAGCGCCGGGGGTGTCGATCAGCGTGATGATCGGCAGGTGGAAGCGGTCGGCCATCTCCATCAGCCGCACCGACTTCCGGTAGCCCTCGGGCCGCGCCATGCCAAAATTGTGCTCGAGCCGCGACTTGGTGTCGGCACCCTTCTCGTTGCCGAGCACGATGACAGGCCGGTCGTTGAAGCGGGCGAGCCCGCTCAACACCGCGTGGTCCTCGGCGAAGTTCCGGTCTCCGGCCAGCGGCGTGTACTCTGTGAACAGCGCGTCGATGTAATCGCGGGCGTGCGGCCGGTTCGGGTGGCGCGCCACCTGGCACTTCTGCCAGGGCGTCAATGCCTTGTAGAGGTCGCGCAGGTTCTCGTTGGCACGGCGCTCGAGCTGCTCGACCTCTGAGCCGATTTTCAGGTTCGGGTCCTGCCGCGCCATCGAGCGCAGCTCCTCGGCCTTGCCCTGCAGCTCGGCCACGCCCTTCTCGAAGTCGAGGTAGTTCTGCATCCCGTCAACTCCGCCCGACGACCGTCGCGCCCGACTAGGGCATTTGCCCGCAGGATGCAACGTGCGGGCCCGGGGTCGCAGCGTAAACCGCCCGTTAGCCGTGGTTCTTAGCCTTGTTCTAACCGCGCCCGCCTAATCATGCGC